>CAYVIS010000172.1:0-4720 GCA_964451565.1 uncultured Neisseria sp. | reverse complement strand
GTGGATTTGCCCGAGCCGGTGGGGCCGGCCAGAATCAGCAGGCCGCGCGGTTTGAGCGCCAGCTCTTTCAGTTGCGGCGGCAGGTGCAGGTCGTCGACCGACGGAATCTGCTGGTTGATGCGGCGCAACACCAAGCCGACGCGGCCTTGCTCGTGGTAGGCGTTGACGCGGTAGCGGGTGTTGCTTTTCGACTGCACCGAATAGTTGAGCTCGAGCTTGTGGTTGAATTCGTCGAGCTGCTCGGGGTTCATGGTCGATTCGGCGATGGCGGCGGTGTCTTCGGCGCTGAGGGCTTTGTGCGGCACGGGGGTGAGCACGCTGTTGATTTTCATGGCGGGCGGGAAGCCTGCGCTGATGAAGATGTCGGACGCGCCGCGTTCTTCGGCATCGGCGCACATGCGGTCGAGAATCGGGTGCAGGTGGCTGCCGATTTCGGCCGGGGTGGGAATGTGCGGCGGTTGCGTTTTTTGCGAATAGGCTTGCACCATTTCGCTGAGGAGGTTGTGTAATTGGTTGGATTCACTCATGATTGTGGCCTGTGGCGGTAAGGGTTGGCTGGCGGGCGTTACATAACGGCATCGAGGTTTTGTGCTTTGCTGCGGGCGGTTTCGGGGCTGATGATGCCCTGGCGCAGCAGCGCCTGCAGCGATTGGTCGAGCGTCTGCATGCCGTGTGCCTGACCGGTTTGCAGCGCCGAGGCGATTTGGGCGATTTTGTTTTCGCGGATAAGGTTGCGCACGGCGGGGGTGGAAATCAGAATTTCGTGCGCGGCCACGCGGCCTTCGCCGTTGCGGGTTTTCAGCAGGGTTTGTGAAATGACCGCGCGCAGGCTCTCTGAAAGCATGGAGCGCACCATTTCTTTTTCACCGGCGGGGAACACGTCGACAATCCGGTCGACGGTTTTGGCCGCACCGGTGGTGTGCAGGGTGCCGAACACCAAGTGGCCGGTTTCGGCGGCGGTGAGCGCGAGGCTGATGGTTTCGGGGTCGCGCATCTCGCCAATCAGAATCACGTCGGGGTCTTCACGCAAGGCCGAGCGCAGGGCGTTGGCGAAGCTGTGGGTGTGTTCGTGCAGCTCGCGCTGGTTGATGAGCGCTTTTTTGCTTTCGTGTACAAATTCAATCGGGTCTTCGATGGTGAGGATGTGCGAAGGCTGGGTTTCGTTGATGTAGTTGATCATTGCGGCCAGCGTGGTGGATTTGCCCGAGCCGGTGGGACCGGTAACGAGCACCAGCCCGCGCGGGTTTTCGGCGATTTTCTGGAAAATGCGCGGCGCTTTAAGGTCGTCGAGGGTGAGCACGCTGCTGGGCACGGTACGGAATACCGCCGCCGGGCCGCGGTTGGACATAAAGGCGTTGACGCGGAAACGGGCGACGTTGGGCAGCTCAAATGAAAAGTCGGTTTCCATGTTTTGCTGGTAGAGCTTGCGTTGGTGGTCGTTCATCACCGAGGTAATCATTTGGCCGACTTCTTCGCTGCTCATTTCGGGCAGATTGATGCGGCGGATGTCGCCGTGCACACGAATCATCGGCGGCATGCCTGCGCTCAGGTGAAGGTCGGACGCTTTGTTTTTGACGCCGAAAGCGAGTAAGTCGGTAATTTGCATAATGTGGTTTCCGGTTTTGGGTTACAATTTTTATTCGGTTTTGCACCGAATTGGATAACGTATTATTTTAAATAATGATGGGCGCTTAAACCAAGCAAAAAATCAATTATTTTCAGACGGCTGCCCAAATAGCCGCAATGAGGGCGCATGCATGGCAAACTTGCAACAAAATTACCATAAAGTGATGAAGGAAATTAGCGCGGCTGAGGCGGCGGCAGAGAGGCCGGACGGCAGCGTGGCGCTGGTGGCGGTGGGCAAAACCTTTCCTGCTGCCGATATCCGCGCGGTGTATGCCGAAGGCCAACGCGATTTCGGTGAAAACTATATTCAGGAATGGTATGCCAAAACCGATGAATTGGCCGACTGCCCCGATATTGTGTGGCATATTATCGGCCAAATCCAGTCGAATAAAACCCGCTTTGTCGCCGAGCGCGCGCATTGGGTGCACACCATCGACCGCTTGAAAACGGCGCAGCGCCTGAGCGCGCAGCGGCCGGACACGATGCCGCCGCTGCAGGTGTGTATCGAAGTGAATATTGCGGCGGAGGCCGACAAACACGGCGTGAAGCCGGAAGAAGCCGTTGCGCTGGCCGGTGAAGTGGCGAAACTGCCGAATCTGCAGGTGCGCGGTTTGATGTGTGTGGCCGAGGCGGCGGCGGGCGAGGCGGATTTGCGGGCGCAGTTTGAACGGATGCGGCAGCTGCTGGCCGAGATGCAGGCGGCGGGCGTGGCGGCGGATGTGCTGTCGATGGGCATGACTTCAGACATGGCTTTGGCAATTGCCTGCGGGGCAACGCATGTGCGCATCGGCAGCGCGATTTTCGGCAAACGCGATTAGGCGGGTTTGAGGCCGTCTGAAACCGGGTTTATGCTTTCAGACGGCCTGTCTATATATAGATATAGCGGATTAAATTTGTATCAAGACAAGGCGGGTCAACGCTGTATGGGTTCAAATTTAATTCACTATAAATGAGATGCAAAGATAAATAAGGAGCAGGGTGCGATGACGGTGTATTTTTTGGGCGGCGGCAACATGACGGCGGCGATTGTGGCCGGTTTGGTTAAAGAAGATGATGTAGATGTGCACGTGGTCAACCGCGGTGCAGAAAAGCGGACGCAGTTGGCGCAGCAGTTTGGGGTGGCGGTGTCGGAAAAGCTGCCGCCGCTGACAGGGAAAGATGTGCTGGTGTTGTCGGTTAAGCCGCAAGACATGCAGGCGGCTTGCGCGGATGTGCAGACCAACGGCGCGCTGGTGTTGTCGGTGGCGGCGGGGTTGAGTGTGGACACTTTGAGCAGCTATCTGGGCGGCACGCGCCGGATTGTACGGGTGATGCCGAATATCGCCAGCCGTGTCGGTCTAGGGGTGGCCGGGCTGTTTGCCGCCGACGGTGTAGCGCAAACCGATAAGCGGACGGCCGAAGATATTATGATGGCGACCGGCGAAGTGGTGTGGCTGGATGAAGAGGCGCAGATGCACGCGATTACCGGCATCAGCGGCAGCGGTTTGGCTTATGTGTTTTATCTGCTGGATGCGCTGAAAACGGCGGCGCAAACGCAGGGCTTTGATGCGGAAACGGCGCACGAGCTGAGTTTGGCCACATTTAAAGGTGCGGTGGCATTGGCCGAAGAAACCGGCCGCGATTTCGGCGTATTGCAGCAAAACGTGACTTCTAAAGGCGGCACCACACACGAGGCCATTGAAACCTTCAAAGCGCGCGGAGTGGCCGATGCAATTGGTGCGGGTGTAGATGCTTGTGTGGCGCGTTCCCGCGAAATCGCCAAGCAGTTTGATACGCAGTCATAAAAAGGCCGTCTGAAACCATGTTTGCAAAAGTGATTCTGTTATTGGCCGATGTGCTGGCCATTGTCTGCCTGAGCCGCTGCCTGCTGCAATGGGCGAAACTGCCGTTTGAACATCCGCTGGCGCAGTTTTGCAGCCAAGCCACCAATTGGCTGGTGAAGCCGCTGCGCAAAGCCACGCCGCCGCTGGGGCGCTGGGATTTGGCCTGCGTATTGGCTTGTGTGCTGGTTTATTATCTGGCCTTCACGCTGGTGTTGTTGTTGGCATTGCCGGGCGGGTTGGGCATTAAAGCAATGGCGGCCAATCTGTTTTTCACCTTGTTGAGTCTGCTGAAGGCTGCTGCGTATGTGTTGCTGCTGGGGTTGCTGCTAAGAATGATATTGAGCTTCAGCAACCCTTACACGCCTTTACTCGCCGTTTTACATCGGATTTTTGAACCTCTGTCGCGTCCTTTTGTCTTTCTTCGGATAGGAAGATATGATTTTTCCGGCAGCGTTTTGGTGCTGCTGTTATGGTTTTGGTTGAGTGCAATCTTGCCACAATTGCTCAGTAAGCTGAATTTATGGTTGTTGGGTTGATATATCAAGCACTTAAATTGGCAATTAAGGCCGTCTGAAAGCAGAGAATACCCGAAACAGGTCTAAAATTGCTGCATACCGGAAAAATCATGTTATGATGCAGCTTCTTCAGAAAGAAGATAACAATACCTTGCAAAATCAACCGACAATCTTGGCTTCAACGCAACGCCGGAGCCATTCGACGATCTACTGGGAATGAAAGAATAATTATGGCAAAGCTGACGGAACAAGACATCCTGAATTGGGACGGCTCGGAAGAAGAGTATATGAACGCTGATCAACTGGCCTTTTTTAGAGATTTATTGGTTAAGCTTCAAGACGAGCTGATTGAAAATGCATCGGCTACGACCGATCATCTGCAAAAGCACGAATCCGCGCCCGATCCTGCTGACCGCGCAACCCAAGAAGAAGAATACGCATTGGAGCTGCGCACCCGTGATCGCGAACGTAAGCTGTTGGCCAAAGTGCAATCGTCTATTCGAAAAATCGATGAAGGCGACTACGGCTTCTGTGACGACACCGGTGAGCCTATCGGCCTCAAACGCCTGCTGGCGCGCCCGACAGCAACCCTGTCGGTTGAAGCGCAAGAACGCCGCGAACAGTTGAAAAAACAGTTTGCCGATTAATTGAACCGTCATCTATATACATAAAAGCCGCCCTTCGGGGCGGTTTGTTTGTTTTTCAGACGGCCTTTATATCTGTATCGGCGAAGAGGCGGCAACATCCCGTAAAATT
>CAYVIS010000171.1:0-4741 GCA_964451565.1 uncultured Neisseria sp. | reverse complement strand
GCATGCAGGAAGAAAACGACTTCGCCCATATCCCCGAAGCCGTGTTTTTCACCACATCCAACGTCGGCGGCAACGCCCCCGATTTCGGCCAAGCGGCCAAAACCCTGCTTGATGCCAACGATATCGCCGAACTGGCCAAAATGGACATCATCGTCACCTGCCAAGGCGGCGACTACACCAAAGCCGTGTTCCAACCCCTGCGCGACAGCGGCTGGCAAGGCTACTGGATTGATGCCGCTTCCTCATTGCGCATGAACGATGACGCCGTAATCGTGCTCGACCCCGTCAACCGCAACGTCATCGACGATGCCCTGAAAAACGGCGTGAAAAACTACATCGGCGGCAACTGCACCGTATCGCTGATGCTGATGGCCTTGGGCGGCCTGTTTCAAAACGATTTGGTCGAATGGGCCACCAGCATGACTTACCAAGCCGCTTCCGGCGCGGGCGCGAAAAACATGCGCGAGCTGATTGAAGGCATGGGCGCAGTACACAGCCAAGTGGCCGCCGAACTGGCCGACCCCGCCAGCGCCATCCTCGACATCGACCGCAAAGTGAGCGATTTCCTGCGTAGCGACAGCTACCCGCAAGCCAACTTCGGCGTGCCGCTGGCCGGCAGCCTGATTCCGTGGATTGATGCCGATTTGGGCAACGGCCAATCGAAAGAAGAGTGGAAAGGCGGCGTCGAAACCAACAAAATCCTTGGCAGCAGCGACAACCCCACCGTCATCGACGGCTTATGCGTGCGCGTCGGCGCCATGCGCTGCCACAGCCAGGCCATCACCCTGAAACTGAAAAAAGACCTGCCCGTTGCCGAAATCGAAGCGCTGTTGGCAGGCGCCAACGACTGGGTGAAAGTCGTGCCCAACGAAAAAACCGCCAGCATGCAGGAATTGACCCCTGCCAAAGTCACCGGCACCCTGAGCGTGCCCGTCGGCCGCATCCGCAAAATGGGCATGGGCGGCGAATACATCAGCGCCTTCACTGTCGGCGACCAACTGCTGTGGGGCGCTGCCGAACCGCTGCGCCGCATGTTGCGCATCGTGTTGGGCAACCTCGACTGATTATCTGCTGTCCAAGAAAAAGCAACGGTATTCACCGTTGCTTTTTTATGGATGATTAGAGTACGCTGACTTTCAGCACGCATTCAGACGGCCTTATTACACTCAAGCGGCCAAGCCTGCCGAAGCTTTTTCACCCAATAACGGCTTCAACAGGCTCAGCTACCTGACCATCATTGCCGGGCTCCGACCCGGCAACCCAGATAATCGGATTACAGAAATAACCAATATTTCAGACGGCCACAGGCTGGATTGCCGGGTCGGAGCCCGGCAATGACGGAGCGGTGTAAGCAACTACCGCCAATAAAAATTGGTAACGGACAACACAAAGCGTACGAAGTCCGTTTTAAGCCCCATAGCGAAACCGCTTCTTCAAGCCAAAGTTCTAGCAATGCTGTGTCGCTTTCTGAGTGACTATAAAACAAGGCCGTCTGAACAGCGAATATGCTTTCAGACGGCCTTGCCGCACTCAGGTAATTGAACCATCAAAACCTATTCCGCTCAACAAGCAGCTTCGACAGACTCAGTCATCTGACACGTCATTGCCGGGCCTAACCCGGCAATCCAGATAGTCGGGTTGCGGAAACCGCCACTATTTCAGATGGCTTTCGCCCAGACGGCCTTTCCGCACACAGGTGGCTGCCCTATCTTCACCATACCGAGGCCTTTGCAAAATACATTCTCCCTTGAAAACAGCCAATAAACCCGTCATTCCGGCGCAGGCCGGAATCCAGCTGTCGGAATTCAGCTTGTTGATTTTAAAGCAGCTTCAAGTGAAAAATGGATTCCGGCCTGCGCCGGAATGACGGAATTGAGTGTTGGCAATGATTCACATAGTAATTTTGCAAAGGTCTCATACCGGAATTTGGCTTAATAAATACCCTTATACCCGACCCAACCACTTCCGCCCTCCCAACCAAACAAAAAGCCCGACTGCTGCAAACAGTCGGGCTTTTCTCATCGTAACAGCAATTAAGCGCGGGTTTCTACCTGCACCATCGGCTCATCGCTGACGGCGGCGGCTTCGGATTTCGGCATATCGGCACGGCGCGGGCCTTGCGGCAATTCGGGCTGGGCATGCGTGGCTGCTTCTGCCAAGGCTTCGGCGCTGGTCTGCACCAGTACCAAGCCGCCCAAATCGAAGTTATCCAAATCGACACGGATTGGAGCCGCGGCTTCAGCTTCAACCATTGTTTCAGCTTCTGCAACTGTTTCAGTTTCAACAGCCGCAACGGTTTCTGCTGCATCAGCCTGCACGGCTTCACCGGTCACCAAGGCTACGGCGGCGCGCACGTTGTCGGCGGCGCTGTCTACCACAGTCTGTTCGATGTCTGCTTGCGCAACAACATCGGCAGTTGCGGTTTCCGCATGGCCGTTTTCCTGCTCGGTTTCAATGGCAAACAAACCCGTCGGCTCATCCGCGACGTTTTGCTCGACGGCGGGCAGCACCACAGTCAGCGGTTCGGCGCTTTCCGTTTCGATATGGGCAGCCACGGCCAACGGTGCTTGCGCGGGTTCGCCAAACACATGTGCCACTGCCGAGCGCACTTTGTCGCCTGCTTCTTCAATCATCAGATATTGCTCGATTTTTTCGGCAGACGGGATATTGCGCTTTTTGCTGTTGCGGTTGCGTTCGCGCTGGTTGCGGTTGCGCTCATTGCTGTTGTTGCGGCGGCGGTTGTTTTTGCTGCCGCCTTCGGCTTCTTCACCCACGCGCACCACCAGCGGTTCTTCCTGAGCCACCGGCTCGGCCACCACGTTTTCACGCGCCTGTTCGGCCGCGGCTGCGGCGGCAACGGCTTTTACTTCGCTGCCGTCTTCATCGCGACGGTTGTTGCGGCGGTTGCGGCTGCGGTTTTTCTGCTCGCTTTGCTCGTTTTGGCGGGCATTGCGGTTTTCGTCCGCGGCAGCGGCTTCAGCTTTATTGTTGCGGCGTTCGTCACCTTGACGGCTGCGGCGCTCATCCTGCTTACGCTCGTCGTTGCCGCTTTGCTGGCGGTTGTTATTGCGCTCGCGGTTGTCGCTCTGGCCGCGCTCGTTTTGGTTGCGGCGGTTGCGGCTGCGGTTTTCGCTCTGCTCCTGCACTTCGGCTTTGTCGGTTTTTTCCGCTTCGGCTTCGTTGCGGCGGTTGTTCGAGCCACTGTTGCGGCGCGGGTTTTGACGGCGGTTTTGGTTGCGGCGGTTGTTGTTGCGTTGGCCGCCATTGGCCGCTGCGGCTTTCACTGGCTCGCTCGGTGTTGGCTCAGCGTTGCCACCCAACAATTTGCCGAACCAGGCTTTGAGGTTGTCCCACCACGATTTTTCCTGCACGCTTTCGCTCACGGTCGGCGCGGGCTGGGTGTGTTTCACGCCTTTAACGGCGGGTTCGAGGCGGGCGGCTTTGGCTTTGTCGCTGCCAAACGGCACGCTGTCTTCTTTTTCCGGCTCGCTCACGCGCTGATAGCTCGGTGCGGCATCTTCATCAACATCATCGGTGCGCACACGGCTGATTTCGTAGTGCGGGTTTTCGAGGTGGGTGTTCGGAATCAGGAACACGGAAACATCAAGGCGCTCTTCCAAGCCGAACAGCTCGGCGCGTTTTTCGTTGAGCAGGAATGTGGCCACATCCACCGGCACTTGGGCGTGCACTTCGCCGGTGTTGTCTTTCATCGCTTCTTCTTGAATGATGCGCAACACATGCAGCGCGGTCGATTCGATGCCGCGAATCACGCCGGTGCCGGCACAGCGCGGACAGGCCACATGACTGCTTTCGCCCAAAGCGGGTTTGAGGCGCTGGCGGCTCAATTCGAGCAGGCCGAAGCGCGACAATTTGCCCATCTGCACGCGCGCGCGGTCTTTTTTGAGCGCATCGCGCAAGGTGTTTTCCACATCACGCTGGTGCTTGGGGTTTTCCATGTCGATGAAGTCGATGACCACCAAACCGCCGAGGTCGCGCAAGCGCATTTGGCGCGCCACTTCTTCAGCGGCTTCCATATTGGTTTTGAAGGCGGTGTCTTCGATGTCGGCACCACGGGTGGCGCGGGCGGAATTGACATCCACCGACACCAGCGCTTCGGTGTGGTCGATCACAATCGCGCCGCCCGACGGCAGGCTCACGCTGCGTGAAAACGCGCTTTCGATTTGGTGCTCGATTTGGAAACGGGAAAACAGCGGCGTGTGGTCTTCGTAGAGTTTCAGACGGCCTACGTTGTTGGGCATCACATAGCTCATAAACTCGGATACCTGCTCGTACACCTCTTGGTTGTCGACCAGAATTTCGCCGATGTCGGGGCGGAAATAGTCGCGCACGGCGCGAATCAGCAGCGAGCTTTCCATAAACAGCAGGTAAGGCTCGTGATGCGCTTTGCCTGCTTCTTCGATGGCCTGCCACAATTGCAGCAGGTAGTTGAAATCCCATTGCAGCTCTTCCACGCTGCGGCCGATGCCGGCGGTGCGGGCAATCAGGCTCATGCCGCGCGGCACGTCCAATTCGGCCATCGCCGCTTTCAATTCCTGACGCTCTTCGCCTTCGATACGGCGCGATACGCCGCCGCCGCGCGGATTGTTCGGCATCAGCACCAGATAGCGGCCTGCCAGGCTGATAAAGGTGGTGAGCGCCGCGCCTTTGTTGCCGCGTTCGTCTTTTTCCACCTGCACGATGACTTCCATGCCCTCTTTGAGCACATCCTGAATGCGCGCGC
>CAYVIS010000170.1:0-4745 GCA_964451565.1 uncultured Neisseria sp. | reverse complement strand
GGCAATCTGGCCTCAATGAGCGAGCAGGAAAAATATTACCGCGCCGAAGTGTTTTTGAGTGAAGGCAGCCAGGATTACGACATTGTCGGCTACACGCAGGAGCAGATTATTATCGACATTCTGAACCAATATGAGCGGCATATGCAGTTTCTGCATTTGGAACGATGAGTGCGGTAGGCCGTCTGAAAATGGAGTGTTTCTGTAACCTGACTATCTGGATTGTCGGGTCTGCGCCGACAATGACGGTAGGTTTAGCTGGCTGAACTTGCCGCAGCACTTGTGGTGAGCTTTGACAAAGCACTTATGGTGAGCCTGTCGAAGTATTCAGACGGCCTTAAACATTTTATGGCTAAACCACCCACCGCCACGTCATTGCCGGGCATAGACCCGGCAATCCAGTTTAATGCCGTCTGAAAATATGGAAGATTTCTGTAAGCTGACTATCTGGATTGTCGGGTCTGCGCCCGACAATAACGGTAGGTTTAGCTGGCTGAACTTGCCGAAACACTTGTGGTGAGCTTTGGCAAAGCACTTATGCAGAACCTGCCGAACTATTCAGACGGCCTTAAACATTTTATGGCTAAACCACTCCTCGCCACGTCATTGCCGGGCATAGACCCGGCAATCCAGTTTAATGCCGTCTGAAAATATGGGGGCTTTCTGTAACCTGATTATCTGGCCGAACTTGCCGCAGCACTTGTGGTGAGCCTGTCGAACCATTCAAACGACCCGACTGTTTTTTACCCCATCCGCTTGAAACCGCTGCCCCTTTTGCCGCACAATAACCCATCTTTCCATCCGGCGCTTATCATGGAGCAACTCGAATTCTTTGCCATCCCCAGCCCCTGCATCGGCGTATGCGAAGCCAATGCAAAAGGCTATTGCAAAGGCTGCCTGCGCAGCCGCGAAGAGCGGCTGTATTGGTTGCAGATGACCGACAGCCAGAAGCACCAAGTTATCCGCCTCCTCGGTATGCGCCGACAGAAAATCCAGCGGTTGGCTTGGGAGCGCAATCAAGCGCAGTTTGAATTGCCCGAACAGATGGATTTTGAGTTTTAAGTAAACTGTTATCCGTTTAAATAAAAAGGCCGTCTGAAACCCGAATATCGGTTTCAGACGGCCTTTGTTTATATAAACCGTTTATTGCGCGTGTTGGCGATACCATTCGATAAACGCATCCGGCTTCACAAAGCCCAACAGCGCATCGCTGCGTGAGCCGTCGGCACGAATCACAAAAATCCCCGGCGGACCAAACAGGCCGTATTCTTTCAGCAGCGCCTGATGATCGGGCGTGTTGGCGGTGACGTCGATGGTGAAGAAACGGTTCATGTCCACCGCTTCATGCACGCTCGGCTGATTGAGCGTGTAGGCCGCCATTTCTTTGCACGAGATGCACCAGTCGGCATAAAAATCGAGCATCACCGATGCATTCGGGTTTTCCGCCAACGCCGCCTGCATCGCTGCTTTCAACTCGGCAACATCAGTAAACGTGTGGCCGTAGCCGTGTTCTTCACCCGCAGGTGCAGGCGGGGTGAGGGTGAGGAAATGGTGCAGCGTGGTGGTCTGCTTGTTGGCGCTCTGATAGGCAAACCAAGCGCCGCCTGCCAAAAGCAACACGCCGAGCACGAGGCTGAAGGTTTTCAGACGGCCTGCCAGCTTCGGCAGCTTCGCCAGCAGCATCCCCGCCGGAATCAGCATCAGCAGCGTATAAAGCGCCACCACCACCGTGTAGGGCAGAAACGGCGTGGCCAGATACACCGCCACCGCCAGCAGAATAAAGCCGAACGCATATTTGATGCCGTTCATCCACGCCCCCGCTTTCGGCAACACATGGCCGCCGAATGTGCCGATGATAATCAGCGGCACACCCGTACCCAGCGCCAGCGCATACAGCGCCAAGCCGCCTAGCGTCGCATCGCCGGTTTGGCCGATATAGCCCAGCGCAAACGCCAGCGGCGGCGCCACGCAGGGGCCGACAATCAGCGCGGAAAGCATGCCCATCACAAACACCGAAGCGATTTTACCGCCGCTCAACTTGCTGCTTTGGTTTTGAAAATAACTCTGCACCGCCGCCGGCAATTGAATGCTGAACAAGCCGAACATGCCCAGCGCCAACACCACCATCAGCGCCGCCGCCGCCAACACTACCCACGGCTGTTGCAGCCACACGGTGAGCAGGGCGCCGGTGAGGCCGGCAAACACGCCGACCAAAGTATAAGTGAGCGCCAAACCCTGCACATATACCATCGATAGCGCAAACGCGCGCTTTTTCGAGGCCGATTTGTCGCCCACCACAATGCTCGACACAATCGGAATCAGCGGATACATACAGGCCGTAAAGCTCAAACCCAAACCCGCGAGAAAAAACGCCAACAGATTGGCGTTCAATGTGTCCCAAGAGAGCTTGAAGCGGCTGCTGTCGGGCGCTTTGTTGGGTGCGGCAGGCGCATTAGACGTATTGCCCGGCTGTAAGAAGCGGTCTTTCGCCGCCGCCGGCGCATCATTCTGCACCTGATACAGGCCGCTGCCGTCAATCACAAACGAGGTATCGACCGGCGGATAACACACGCCCACTTCCGCACAACCCTGATAGCTCAAAGTCAGCGAATATTGCGTTTGCGGCTTGGCATAAGGCCAGTTGATCTGCGCGGCTTGGTGATACACCGTCTGCTTACCAAAAAATTCGTCTTCCTTCTCTTCGCCGGGGCTGTATTGCGGCGCAGTCAGCAAACCTTGCGGATCGGTATCGGCCAATATTTTCGACTGATACATATAATAACCGTCGGCAATCGCAAACTGCACATTAATCCCCGCATCGGTCACATTCACCTGCGGTACAAACGCCTGCTCCGGCGGCAGCAGCTTGGAAGCATCCACCGCCCAAGCCATGTTGCTGAGCGCAAAAAACGAAATCAGAAAGCAAAGAAATTTTTTCATAACACCACACAGCAGCCCAATGCTGCCTATTGTTTCAAATAAAAGTCGGGTTACATTATCCGTGTTTTGCGTGTAAAGAACCAGCCTGATAGTCGCATTAATCGGTGCAAAAGTGTGGGCGAATAAACATGAGGCCGTCTGAAAAAATCAATTTATCCTTTCAGACGGCCTCTAAACTATGCCGACAACAACAGCTCATCAACGCTTATCAAAACTCCAGCGCGGTTTGCACAGCAATACATGCCATACCACCAACGCCCAATACACATAAGCCTTGTCCCAAGCCTTATTCGGTTTTTTCCCGAAATCAAACACGCCCGCCAGCGATTGCACCAGCGCGTTAACCAACGTGCGCGCTAAGGTGCCGACAAACAGCAACGCCACCGCCGCCGCGCCGTAATGTTTGTAGAAATATTTATAGCGCGACTCCTGAAACTGCACCCGCGCGCCTACCGGGCGTTTGTTGGCGCTCTCGCCCTGCAAGTGCATCAAATGCGCCTGCGGCTGGTAAACGATTTTGCCGCCGGCCTGAATAATGCGGCGGCAGAAATCGGTTTCTTCAAAGAAAAAGAAAAAACGCTGGTCGAAAAATTGACCGTTTTCGCCCAAACCCAAGGCTTTCAGCTTTTCAATGTCTACCGCCATGCAGGGGCCGACGATACTGTTGACCAATGAAGGCCGGTTGCGATCGTAATCCAGCATCCGCCTCGCCACGCTGCGGTTGGTCAACTCGGTAATCAATGTCGGCTCAGGCACCACCGCCGCCTGCAAAGAGCCGTCGGGACGGCGCAATTCGGGACAGGCCAAGGCAGCATCAAAGTTTTGCAACGCTTCTGTCAACAAAGCGGGCACATCATTTTGAAACTCGATGTCGGTATTCAAAATCAGCGCATAGCGGCTTTCGGCGGTATTCAAGCCCGCGTTCACCGCCGTGGCGAAACCCGAGTTGTAGCCCATTTCAATCAATTTGGCTTCAGGCAGGCGCGCGCGGATTTGTGCGCAAGAATCATCAGCCGAGCCGTTATCCACCACGCAGATGCGGTAGGGCACGGCGGTTTTATCCAATGTATCGGCTGCGGTAAACAGCAAATCGGCGGAATTCCAGTTGATAAAAATCAGTTCGACTTGATGCATAGCTGTCCTTTTGTCGGCAAGTGAAGCCATCCTTTTCAGACGGCCTCTGCCTATTTTTATTTCAACGCGCGCACGCCCACCGCATCGCGCACTTCATCCAGCAACAGGCGCGCTTCTTGGCGCGCTTTGGCTGCTCCTGCCTGCAAAATCGCTTCGATTTGCGCCGGGCCGGCGGTCAGCTCGTTAAAACGCTCGCGCGGCTCAGCCAATTCGGCGTTGATTTTGGCGCCGAGCAGCTTTTTCGCTTCGCCCCACGCCAAGCCGTCGGCCAGCGCTTGAGCGAAACCGTCGGTTTCCTGTTTACTCGAAAAAGCTTTGTAGATTTCAAACAACGGGCTCTCGTCGGTGCCTTTGGGCTCGCCCGGCTCTTTCAGATTGGTGACGATTTTGTTCACCGATTTTTGCAGCTTTTTCTCGCCTTCAAACAGCGGAATGGTGTTGCCGTAGCTCTTCGACATTTTGCGCCCGTCCAAGCCCACCAGCAATTCCACGTTTTCATCGATTTTCACTTCCGGCAACGTAAACAACTCTTTGAAGCGGTGGTTGAAGCGTCCGGCGATGTCGCGCGCCATTTCCACGTGTTGGATTTGGTCACGCCCCACCGGCACTTCGTTGGCTTTAAACATCAAAATATCGGCGGTCATCAGAATCGGATAGCTGTATAAGCCCATTTC
>CAYVIS010000169.1:0-4760 GCA_964451565.1 uncultured Neisseria sp. | reverse complement strand
ATACAGCATTGTCTTTCAAATACTGTAAACAACGCTAGCTTTTCTTACACCTAAGCCCATCAGCCGTTGAGTCAAATCTGACAGGTGTAATGTGTCAAAATATCCACATGTGGTTTCCGTACCTTTCTAGCCCGAAACCATCCCCTCGTTATTTATATCAGTCGCTCACCAATTTACCCGCAGTGCGCGTTCGCCGAGCAGAGTTTGTAACGCGTCGAATAATGCCACTTTGGGTACCACCGACCATTCCGGGCTGATATGCAAATCACCGCAGGCCATGCTGTTACTGTAACTTAGGTGCAGCGGGATATGGGCTTCATCGGCTTCCCGATAGGATTTCAAAATTTCGGCTAGTTTGCCGATATCGTGTTCCGGCTTAAGATACAGGTTTAAGCTGCGGGCATAGCGCTCACGGGCGCTTTGTAGGGTCATGACGCTATTGGCTAATACTCTTAACGCATCGCCGCCATTGTAATCGTCGCGGTTGATTTTGCATTCCATAATCAGCACCTGATCGCTTTTCAGACGACCAGCACATTCTTCCAGCGTTTGGCCGCTCACCAACACTTCGGCTTGGCCGCTTTGGTCTTCCAGCGTCACAAAGGCGATTTTGCCGCGTTTGCCCATTATGGTGCGGATGGCGGTAACGAAGCCGGCTACGCGCACATGGTCTTGTGGTTTGAGTTTGCTGAGGCGGGTGGGGGCAAACTGGCGCACTTCTTGGGCAAACGGGCCGAACGGGTGGCCGGACAAATAAAAGCCCAACACCTGTTTTTCTTCCGCCAGTTTTTCCGATTCGCTCCATTCGGGCACGTCTACCAGCTGCACCGGCTCGATGGCGTCTTCCACCATGTCAAACAGGCCGCCCTGATTGGCGTTGGCGGCTTGCTGCTCGGCATTGCTCATCGCCAAATCAATGTTGGCAATCAGTTTGGCGCGGTTGGGGTCGATGCTGTCAAACGCGCCGCCGCGTATCAGCGACTCGATGGTGCGCTTGTTGATGTGGGCTTTGCCGACGCGTTCGCAGAAATCGAGCAGGCCGCTGAACGCGCCGCCGCTGTTGCGCGCCGCCACAATCGCTTCCACCGCGCCTTCGCCCGTGCCTTTCACCGCGCCGAGGGCATAGCGGATTTGGCGCTGGTTGTTGGGGGTGAAACGGTAATCCGACTGATTGACATCGGGCGGCAGAAATTCGATGCCGTTGGCGCGCGCGTCGTCGTAAAACAGTTTGAGCTGGTCGGTGTTGTCCAATTCGCTCGACATGGTGGCGGCCATAAATTCGGCGGGGTAGTGCGCCTTGAGCCAGGCCGTCTGATAAGCCACCAGCGAATAGGCGGCGGCGTGTGATTTATTGAAGCCGTAGCCGGCGAATTTTTCCATGTAGTCGAAAATTTCGTCGGCTTTTTGCTGGGTGATGTTTTTTTCTGCCGCACCGGCCACAAACGTCGCCCGCTGCTTCACCATTTCTTCCACTTTTTTCTTACCCATGGCGCGGCGCAGCAAATCCGCGCCGCCGAGGGTGTAGCCGCCGATAACTTGGGCGGCCTGCATCACCTGCTCCTGATACACCATAATGCCGTAAGTGGGCGCGAGCACTTCGCTCAACAGCGGGTGCAGGTATTCGAATTTGGCACCGTGCATCCGCTCGATAAAGTCGGGAATCAGATCCATCGGCCCCGGACGGTAGAGCGACACAAAGGCGATAATCTCTTCAAACTTGGTCGGCTTGGCCTTTTGCAGCATTTTCTTCATGCCGGTCGACTCAAACTGAAACACGGCGGTGGTGTTGGCGCTGGAAAACACTTTATACGCCGCCGGATCATCGAGCGGAATGTGGTTGACGTCCACTTTTTCGCCGGTGGTGTCGTGAATGAAGTTTTGCGCCATTTCGATGATGGTCAGGTTGCGCAGGCCGAGGAAGTCGAATTTCACCAAGCCCACGTCTTCCACGTCGCCCTTGTCATACATCGACACCGGCGAGGCGGATTCGTCGGCCTGATACACGGGGCTGAAATCGGAAATTTTGCCCGGCGCAATCAACACGCCGCCTGCGTGCATGCCGAGGCCGCGGGTGAGGTCTTCCAGCCGTTTGGCCAAATCGATCAGCTGCCCCGCGTCTTCGTTGTCAATCAGGGTTTGGATTTCCGGCTCCAGCTCCATCGCTTTTTCCAAGCTCACGGGGCGGTTGGCTTCCAGCGGAATCAATTTAGACAATTTGTCGCACAAACCGAACGGCAGCTCCAATACGCGGCCGACGTCGCGAATCACCGCTTTCGACGACATGGTGCCGAAAGTGACAATCTGGCTCACCGCATCGGCACCGTATTTCTCGCGCACATATTCAATCACGCGGCCGCGGTTGCTCTGGCAGAAGTCGATATCGAAGTCGGGCATCGACACCCGCTCCGGATTGAGGAAGCGTTCGAACAGCAGCGCATATTCGAGCGGGTCGAGGTCGGTAATTTTCAGCGCATACGCCACCAGCGAGCCTGCGCCCGAGCCGCGCCCCGGCCCCACCGGACAGCCATTTTCCTTCGCCCAGTTGATGAAGTCTTGTACGATGAGGAAGTAGCCCGGAAAGCCCATTTGAATGATGATTTTCAGCTCGAAATCCAACCGCGCCTGATATTCAGGCATCTTGGCCGCGCGTTCGGCGGCATCGGGATACAGCACCGCCATCCGCTCCTGCAACCCTTCGTTCGACAAAACGGTGAGGTAATCATCGAGCGACATACCGTCGGGCGTCGGAAATTGCGGCAGGAAGTTTTTGCCAAGCGTGATGTGGATGTTGCAGCGTTTGGCAATCGCCACCGAATTTTGCAGCGCTTCGGGCAGGTCGGCAAAGCGTTCGGCCATTGTTTCGGGCGAGGCAAAAAACTGGCTCGGCGTGAATTCGCGCGGACGTTTTTTGTCTGCCAACACCCAACCGCCGGCGATGCACACCCGCGCTTCGTGCGCCTCGAAATCGTCGGCATTCAGAAACTGGGTCGGATGCGTGGCCACCACCGGCAAATCCAGCGCCGCCGCGATTTGCAGGCTGCCCGATACCGAAGTTTCCCATTGCGGCCGCTCCGGCAGGCGTTGCAACTCCAGATAAAACGCATCGGGAAACCACGCTGCATATTTCTGCGCCGCCGCCAGCGCCGCTTCTTCATGGCCGTTCATCAAATGCGCGCCGACTTCGCCGTAATGCGCACCCGACAGGCAAATCAGGCCGCTGTTGTTGCCTTCATTCAACCAACTTTGGCGCAGCTCGGCATGATCGACATTGCGGTCTTTGCCCACATAAGCCGCCGTCAGCAGCTCGCTCAAGCGCAGATAACCGGCATCGTTTTTCACGATCAACATGGCGCGGAACGGCTTCTCCGGCGCTTCCATGTTTTCAATCCACACATCCGCCGCCGCAATCGGTTTGATGCCCGCCCCGCGACAGGCTTTGTAAAATTTCACCAAGCCGAACATATTCATCAAATCGCTCACGCCCAAAGCAGGCAGGCCGTATTCCGCCGCCTTTTTCACGGCTTGCTTGATGCGCACGGTGCCGTCGGTGATGGAAAACTCGGTGTGCAGGCGCAGGGGGATGTAAACGGGATCGGTCATGGCGGCAAAAGAATCGGGGAACACAAATCCGTATTGTAACGTTTTTTGGCGGAGGTGATGTATAGGATTCTGGATCGTATCTTGACGCTATACGGCTCTATCTGTATAGTTTTGGTATACAAAGGCACATTTATGATTAAAAGTTTCAAGCACAAAGGGCTGGAAAAATTCTTCGCCAGCGGCAGTAAAGCAGGGATTCAGTCTGCCCATGCGCCCAAACTCAGCGTGCAACTGACCGCGCTCAATCAAGCCACAGCCCCGCAAGACATGAACGCACCGGGCTGGAATCTGCACCCCTTAAGCGGCGATTTGAAAGGCCATTGGAGCATTAAAGTCAACGGCAACTGGCGGCTGACCTTTACCTTTAACGGCAGCGATGCCGAAATCGTGGATTATCAAGATTATCATTAGGAGTAAGCCAATGCGTATGCACAACCCCGTTCACCCCGGCTGGGTATTGCGCGAATATTTGGGCGATACCAGCGTCACCGAAGCGGCCAAGCGCTTGGGCGTCACCCGCGCCGCCTTGTCGCGCATCCTCAACGGCAAAGCCGCCGTTTCCGCCGATATGGCCGTGCGCTTGTCTATCTTATTGGGCACCAGCAGCGAAATGTGGGCAGGTATGCAAACCCAATACGATTTGTGGCAGGCCGAGCAGAAGCCGCATGATTTTGTGGTGCCGCTGCATGTGGCCTACGCCTGAACCCTTTCAGACGGCCTCAAGCTGCCCGACTTGTTTTTGCACCAAATACACCCATTTATTAAGGCTCTATAGGCCGTCTGAAACATAGAAAGCAATCCATGCACGCCACCGTTTACTTAGAAAACCACGAATACATCGCCCTGTGCGACCTCTTAAAGCTCGCCGGCCTCACCGACAGCGGCGGCCAAGCCAAAGCCGTGATTGCAGACGGCCAAGTGCTGCGCAACGGCGAAGTGGAAACCCGCAAAACCGCCAAAATCCGCGGCGGCGACGTGATTGAATTCAACGGCGCGGTGCTGGAAGTGGAAAACGGCCATGACCCAGAAGCTGAAGCCTGAAGACTTGATACCCGAGCCGGTGCGCCCCGAATCGTGGGAATGCTGCGGCAGCGATTGCGGCGATGCCTGCATCCAAACCATTTATTGGAACGAAAAAGCCAAATACGACGCGCAGCAGC
>CAYVIS010000168.1:0-4802 GCA_964451565.1 uncultured Neisseria sp. | reverse complement strand
TTTCCACATCGGTCATGCGCAGGTTTTCAAACCAGATTACGTAATTTGCAGCCATGTTTCATCCATATACCAGTTAAAAGAGAAATGAATCTTGCAGCGGTATTCTAACCACTCATATCGGCAGTGTCATGTGTTTTTAACCCCGATGCAGAGGCCGCCGGATTTGTAAAATTGCGGAAGCGAGCGTTTGTAGTTGAATGAAACCGCTCGTCGGAAACGCCGAAATCTATGTTAATCGTTGTTAAATAGAGGTTTTGAAATACATTAACAACTTTCAGACGGCCAATTGAAGCTAAATTACTGGCATTATATGCCAATAATTTTGAAAAAAGTTTAAAAAAATGGGTATTTTACTTTTCTGAAATTTTATGTAGCAGCGTGTAGTATTTCACGTGAGGCTTTATTATTGAGCTTTTGCTTGATATTATAAACGTATCTTTACCTATTATAAGCTTTCCGCAAAATACCCAATTCAAACCGCTTTGCCGCAGCAGCAACGGTATCTTGCAATAGGTTCAGACGGCCTCTTCCTCAACACCCAACAATAGAGAGAACATCATGGCTCGCCGCGCCGCTTTTTTCATTTCCGACCGTACCGGCCTCACCTCCGAGAGCATGGGTGAAGCCCTGCTCGACCAATTCGAAGGCGTCAACTTCAAGCGCACCACCTATCCTTTTGTCGACACCCCCGAAAAAGCGCGGGCGATGGTGCAGATTATCAACGCCTCTGCCGACCAAAGCGGCTTGCGCCCCTTAATCTTCACCAGCGTCATCAGCCAGGAAATCCGCGACATCATCAAAACCAGCGCCGGGCTGCACCTGAGCTTTTTCGATGCGTTTCTCGGCAAAATCGAGCGCGAATTGGGCGTGACCGCGCGCCATTCGGTCGGCCGCAACCACGGCATTACCGACACCGAGCGCTACGATGCGCGCATGGAAGCGGTAAACTTTTCACTCAACCACGACGACGGCGTCAGCGGCAAAGATTTGAAAGATGCCGATGTGATTCTGATGGGCGTATCGCGTTCGGGCAAAACCCCCACCTGCCTCTACCTCGCCCTGCAATACGGCATCCGCGCCGCCAACTATCCGCTCACGCCCGACGATTTAGACGACCCCGAGCTGCCGCGCATGGTGAAGCCTTATAAAAACAAGCTCTTCGGCCTCACCATCATGCCCGAGCGCCTGCAGGCCATCCGTCAGGAGCGCCGCCCCGATTCCACTTATTCCAGCATCAACACCTGCCGCCGCGAAGTGGGCGAAGCGCAGGCCATGTTCCGCCAACACGGCATTCCGTTTACCAACACCACCGACAAATCGGTGGAAGAATTGGCCGTGTGCATCATGCAGGCCTGCAAACTGCGGCGGCGTTTTTAACTTTCAAAACCAATGTTTACACCTTTTTCAGACGGCCTCTGCTATCATTGAGGCCGTCTGAAAACATTCGGGCATACCATTGATAAACATCTATAAGGACAGCCGATGAGCAACCGCAAAACCGAAATCAACAAAGGCACCATCAAAGACAACGCCTTGAAAGCGATGGTAAAATCCAACCTCTACCGCCACAAAGTGTTTAAAAACAAAAAAGGCAAAGGCGCCTACAGCCGAAAAGGCCGCCACACAGAATCAGGTTTTTTGCGTATGATGCAGAAACCTGATTTTTTATTTGCCCAAACATGCTGACCCTGTTTTCCCTGCTCCTGCTCGCCCTCATCGGCGCCGACTTATACGTTTACTTCCGCGCCCGCGCCCACAGCCATCAAGACGCCGAACACACACCCGCCAGCGACTTCGGCCTGATTTTGGGCACGTCAAAATACGTCGGCGACAGCAACGCCCTCAACCGCTATTACCAATACCGCATCGACGCCGCCATCGAATTGTGGTGGGCGGGCAAAATCAAACAATTCATCGTCAGCGGCAGCGGCCTCGACAACACGCCCAGCGAAACCGTGTGCATGCAGGCCGATTTGGTCGCCGCCGGTATTCCCGCCGACAAAATCTGGCAAGATCCGGCCGGTTTGCGCACGCTCGACAGCATCATCCGCTACCGCCAAAGCTTCCCCACCCAAAGCGTCTGCATCATCTCGCAGCCCTTCCACAACCAACGCGCGCTGATGCAGGCGCAGGCCTATCGCCTCGATGCCTGCGCCTATGATGCGCAAATCGTCGGCGTGCGCGCCGGTTGGAAAGTGCACGCCCGCGAACGCGCCGCCCGCCTGCGTATGTGGTATGACCTCATCAGCCGCCGCCCGCCGCAACACAGCGTGGCCGAAATACCGATTCAGCAATACCGCTAAACGGAAATACCGTCAGCGTTCAGACGGCCTGATTACCCGCCAACCCACTTTCGCTATAATCTATAATATAGTGGATTAGATTTGAATCAAGACAAGGCGGCGAGCCGCAGACAGTACATCTAGTACGGCAAGGCAAGCCAACGCTGTATTGATTCAAATCTAATCCACTATAAAACCCTACCTTCCCCACCGACACACACCATGCACACCGACTTGCTCAACCAAAAAATCCGCAACGCCGATTACGTCCGCCTGATTACCATCCACAGCGAAAATTTCAGCGCCGCCGAACATGCCCTGCTGGCCGAAATCCTCAACGGCTACACCTTCGATGTGGTGCAGGCGCAAGCCCTCGCGCAGGCGGTGATGCAGCAGGCCAAGTTCGACCCCAACGCCCAACACATCGAAGACGACGACGAAGACATCACCGGCGTCTGCCCCCACTGCCTCAACCCACCCGTGCCGCCGCTGCGCGATTACCTGATGTGGCGGCAACAACGCGGCTGACGGGTAAACGTTTCAGACGGCCTTGAATGCGCCGCTGTTGCTGAAGTTTAACTGCGCCCGAAAGGAGCCACGATGAGCCTTGCCGATATCCTGCACCACCGCCGCGCCGTGCGCCATTTCAGCACCCAGCCGCTCAACAGCGACCAAGTGCGTGCCTGCCTGAAGCTGGCGCAACTGGCACCGAGCAGCTCCAACATGCAGCTTTACCGGTTTGAACACATCACCGACAAAACCCTGCTGGCGCAACTCGCCGAAGCCTGCCTGAACCAGCGAGCCGCCGTCACCGCGCAGCAAATGGTGGTGTTTGTGGTTCGCCAAGATTTACACCGCCAACGCGCGCAAGCCGTAGCCGCATTCGAGCGCGACAATATCCGCCGCCACAGCCCGCCCGACAAACAGGCAGGCCGTCTGAAAAAAAGCGCCGCCTATTACAGCAAACTGATGCCGTTTCTGTATGCCCGCGCTTTCGGCCTGCTGGGCGTGTTGCGCAAGCTGATTGCCCACAGCATCGGCCTTACGCGCCCGATTACCACCAACGTCTCCGAAGCAGACGTGCGCATCGTTGCCCATAAAAGCTGCGGTTTGGCGGCGCAAACCTTTATGCTGGCGATGGCCGAACAAGGCTGCGATACCTGCCCGATAGAAGGCCTCGACAGCCGCATGGTCAAGCGCCTGCTCAAGCTGCCGCGCGGCGCGGAAATCAACATGATTGTGGCCTGCGGCATCCGCGAAACCGACAAAGGCATTTGGGGCGAACGCTTCCGGCTGCCGTTTGAAGACGTGTATCGCGAGCATTAAAATACGCATACAGATAAGGCCGTCTGAAAGCCCATATCGTTCAGACGGCCTCAGCATTGCGAAACAAGCCAAAGCGGCTGTTTTCAGGTATCATTCCAGCTGATTTCTCCCAAAGCCCGCCATCATGCTGCAAACCGACAACCTCACCGCCGCCGCGCCCCAGCGCGTCATCACCGCCCAAAGCATTTCCGCGCAGGAAGAGCTGCTCGAACGCGCCCTGCGCCCGAAAACCCTGCAAGACTACATCGGCCAGGCCAAAGCCAAAGAGCAACTGGCGATTTTTATCGAAGCGGCCAAAAAACGCGGCGAAGCGCTCGACCACACCCTCTTGTTCGGCCCGCCCGGTTTGGGCAAAACCACGCTGGCGCACATCATCGCCAAAGAATTGGGCGTCAACCTGCGCCAAACCAGCGGCCCCGTGCTCGAGCGTGCCGGTGATTTGGCGGCGCTGCTCACCAACCTTGAGCCGCATGACGTATTGTTTATCGACGAAATCCACCGCCTCAGCCCCGTGGTGGAAGAAATCCTCTACCCCGCGCTGGAAGACTATCAGCTCGACATCATGATCGGCGAAGGCCCCGCCGCCCGTTCGGTGAAAATCGACCTGCCGCCGTTCACCCTCGTCGGTGCCACCACCCGCGCCGGCATGCTCACCAACCCGCTGCGCGACCGCTTCGGCATCGTGGCGCGGCTGGAATTTTACGAACACGCCGACCTCGCCACCATCGTTGCCCGTTCGGCGCAATTGTTGCAACTCAATATGGGCAGCGAAGGCGCAATGGAAGTGGCCAAACGCAGCCGTGGCACACCCCGCATCGCCAACCGCCTGCTGCGGCGCGTGCGCGATTATGCCGAAGTGAAACACAGCGGCGTGATTAATGCCGACACCGCCGATGCCGCTTTGTCGATGCTCGATGTCGATGCCGCCGGATTGGACATGATGGACCGCAAATTTTTAGAAGCGATTCTGCACAAATTCAGCGGCGGCCCCGTCGGCCTCGAAAACGTGGCTGCTGCCATCGGCGAATCCACCGACACCATCGAAGACGTCATCGAACCCTACCTCATCCAGCAAGGTTTCCTGCAACGCACCCCGCGCGGCCGCATGGCCACCGAGCGCTGCTATCTGCATTTCGGTTTGAAAATAGCCGACAGCAGCCGATAAACACGCAGCGGCAATAAGGCCGTCTGAAC
>CAYVIS010000167.1:0-4879 GCA_964451565.1 uncultured Neisseria sp. | reverse complement strand
AGCTTTTTAATCTGACCGGAAGCCTGCGCGCCCACGTCCACCAGTTGCGCCGCCGAAATTTCACCGGTGGCGCTGACGGTTTGACGGATATCCGTACGCTTCACCGGCTCGGTGAGGTAACTGGGTTCGTCTTTTGGCTTCAACCACCACCACAAGCCTAAGCCGACTGCCAAAAGCAGCAAAACTATAATCACCCATTTAATTGCTTTTTTCATGATATTCGAAACACTTTCGTTTTATAGACAGCAATCCAAACCTTTCAGACGGCCTGTGTTGCAAAAAATACGCAGATGTTGAAACGTGCAGCAGTGTACTTTAATTCCCCTTTCCCGCCAAGCAGTCACGCACGCAATAAAATATATAACACCATGTATTTTAAACGATTATTAAAATTCCTTTTACATGAATGCGACAATAGATTAACAATTCTCGCCAAAGCGTACCGCAATCTTACATGCCGCCGCGCCGCACCCAAACGCATTTATCCGCAATTTCAACCTTTCACCCGCAATTTCCTCTGCAAACAGAAGCTTTCGGGTTAAAATTCTTTTGTCATTTACTTTCACCACTACACAGCCGTATTCTCAGTTATACTTATTCATTGCACTGATATTGCTTTCACCACCTGTCTATACTCATGAAACACACCCAACAAGGCTTTACTTTGGCCGAATTAATGATTGTCGTCTTGGTATTGGCCATCTTGGCCACCATTGCCTATCCGAGCTACGATACCTTCGTACGCAACAGCCGCATGGAAAACGCCCGTGCAGATTTAATGGCCAACGCCCAAATGCTGGAGCGCTTTTATGCACAAAATCACCGTTTCCCCTCAGCAAGCGATGCATTTCCGCTTAAAGAAAACCAGTATTTTACAATTACTCTCACCTCTAACGACCCTGCGGCCGGCTACCTGATGCAGGCAGCACCCGGCTCAACCAATACTAAAGAAAACCTTACGCTCCGACTTGACGAAAACGGGGTAATGACCGTTTGCACAGCAAGCGGCGACTGCCAACTCAAATAATCCTCTTGACATTTTCTCACCAAAATAAAGATAATCACCGTAATATTTATATAAGATAATTACGGGAATTATTTATGTTTCTACCCACCCGACACGACGGCGGTTTTACCCTGCTCCAATTACTCATCACCCTTGCCATCGCAGCTATTCTTGCCGCCCTCTCCCTACCCGCCTACGACCGCTACATCCGCCACACTCAGCTTCAAGCCGCCCGCGCGGCATTATTGGAAAACGCCCATTTTCTGGAGCGCTTCTATCAACAACACAAATCGTTTAAGCAAAATTCCACCACTTGGCCGACGCTGCCGATAACCGAAACCGATGCTTTCTGCATCCGCCTGCACGGCGTTGCCCGCGGCCTGCCCCACGACAAATTCACCCTAAAAGCCGTGGCGTTCGACCAAGAACGTGAGCCGCGCGTCCTCAAAATCAACGAAGCACTCACCGCCACTATTTGCGAAACCACTATCAACAGCTGCGACGACGACAACACATTCTTTAAAGGCCAGAATGCCGACAAGAAATGCAGGGTTTTCAATTGAAAAACATACATATGCCTGCTTAATGCAGCAGACAAAGGCCGTCTGAAAAGCAGTTTCCCTCCAACGGGCTTTTCAGACGGCCTGCTTGCGCTTACACTACAGCCTTACCCGCAGAACTAAATTCAAAGGACACCTCATGGCAAACCGTATCAAAATCGGCATCGTCGGCGCTACCGGCTACACCGGCGTCGAATTGTTGCGCCTGCTGGCCGGCCACCCCAACGCAGAAGTGCACGCCGTTACCAGCCGCAGCGAAGCGGGCATACCCGTTGCCGACTATTTCCCCAGCCTGCGCGGAGTATATGATTTGGCCTTCCAAGCGCCTGAAAACGCAGGCTTGGCGCAATGCGATTTGGTGTTTTTCGCCACACCGCACGGCGTCGCCATGCGCGACGCCCCCGCCCTGCTTGCGCAAGGTGTGCGTGTCGTCGATTTGTCGGCCGACTTCCGTATCCAAGACATCCCCACGTGGGAAAAATGGTACGGCATGCCGTTTACCGCTGCCGATGCGCTCAAAGAAGCCGTTTACGGTTTGTGCGAACTCAACCGCGAGCAAATCAAAAATGCCCGCCTGGTTGCCAACCCCGGCTGCTATCCCACCTGCGTTTCCCTGCCGCTGCTGCCGCTGCTGCAACAAAACGCCATCCAAACCGACAAACCGCTGATTGCCGACTGCAAATCCGGCGTATCCGGCGCAGGCAGAAAAGCCGCAGTCGGCAGCCTGTTTTGCGAAGCGGGTGACAATTTCAAAGCCTACGGCATTTCCGGCCACCGCCATTTACCCGAAATCAAACAAACCCTCTCAGGCTTGCAGCCGCAGGCAGCGGAAGGCTTTGTGTTTGTGCCCCACCTCACCCCGCTCATCCGCGGCATGCATGCCACTCAATATCTGCATCTGCACGAAGGCTGTGACCCGCAACAATTGCTCAGCGATTTCTACCGCGGCAGCCCGTTTGTCGATGTAATGCCATCAGGCCGTATGCCCGAAACCCGCAGCGTGCGCGGCGCCAACACCTGCCGCATCAGCATCCAGAAAGCGCCGCAAAGCGATGTGTGGATTGCATTGTCGGTCATCGACAATCTGGTAAAAGGCGCCGCCGGACAAGCGGTGCAGAATATGAATATTATGTTTGGCTTTGACGAAACCGCAGGCTTGCAGGCTGTGCCGATGCTGCCCTAATGCCTCAAACAGCAGCAGCCCACTCTCTGCTGCTATAATAAACGCCGAATACAGTTTGCTTTGCTATTGAGGCTTTATCAGGCCGTCTGAATGCTTTCAGACGGCCTGATATTTTATTGATTTTATAGTGGATTATAGTGAATCAAGACAAGGCAGGGGCAGATTTACTTGGTGCTTCAGCACTTTAGCAAATCGTTCTCTTTGAGTGTAGCCGCAGGCAGTACACCTAACACGGCAAGGAGAGCCAACGCTGTATGGGTTTAAATTTAATTCACTATAATTATTCGTTCACTATAATTATTCGTAAACCACGCCGGCGGCCATATCTTCATGGTTCAGGCCGCCGTAAGCCTGCTCCCATGCCTGCGCCGCTTCCTGCATATCGCATTGCCCGGCATACATACGCTGCTTGTTGCTCATGTGCGTCAACTGCATCGCTCCTAATTTTGCACAGCTCAGCTCCGACAACGGCATTTCGGCAGATTGCGCCTCAGAATCGCTTGATGGCAATGCAGCCAGCGCCAGGCTCAATGTTGCCGCTAAAAACAAGCTGTTGCGTTTGTTGATTTTCATCTCTCTGCTCCTTGCACAATTTTGCTTCTCAAAAGTAAACCCACACACCCGAGAAACCTTAGCCAAAATACCGAAAACAAAAAAATTAACTAAACTTGAATATAGAAATTCTTAAAAATTCGCTGTTATGGCTGCATAATACTAATAAAAATTAAGAGGCGCAATACTTTTTCTTAATTTAATTAAAATTTTTCTTACTTTTTTATTAAAACTAAAGTAAAATAGCCTAAATCCCAGCATGTGTATAAAAAATCACACTGCCCAATAAGGAAAGATAATGAATACCTTCAAAGACCGATTAGTCTACCTTTGGAAAGACGAAGCCCGCCAAGCCAAAATTGCGGCTGACATCGACATGACCATCGCAGGCTTCAGCCGCATTTGGAATGAAGGCGGCCTGCCAAAAGCAGAAACTTTAAAAAAAATCAAACAATTAAAAGGATGCAACCTCGACTGGCTGCTGACAGGAGAAGGCGAGCCATTCCCAACCCAAGCGCCTCAAGAAAGCGCCCCTTTATACGACACTCTCGGCAATCCCGTTGATGCCGTCGAATTTATCTTCGTTCCCCGCTATGACATTCAAGCCGCTGCCGGACACGGCCAATTGGTCGGCGATGAAAAACCGGTCTTCACCATGGCGTTCCGCCGCTATTGGGTGGAAAACTACATCACTCGCGACACCAAAAACCTTTCCGTCATTTCCGTAAAAGGCGATTCGATGGAAGGCGTGTTGAACGACGGCGATTCTATTCTGATTAATCACGGCGAAACCACGCCCCGCGACGGCCTGTATGTGTTGCGTTTAAACGAAAACCTGTTGGTCAAACGTCTGCAATTGATGCCCGGCGGTATTGTTAATGTGATTTCGGCCAATGAAGCCTACCCCACTTTTGAAATCAATCTGAACCACATGACCGACGATGTCGCCATTATCGGTCGGGTTGAGTGGTTTGGCCGCAACATTTGAGGCCGTCTGAAACGTCAGACAGATATGTCATCCGATATATGCCGTGTTGCAGCAGCGGTCTGTCGGGAAAAATTGAAAAAATGCAGCTTATTCCTGCATTGGTGCCAAAAAGTTTTAATCCGCTTGTGCAACAATGCGTGAATAAACCTTTACTGAGCCGTTTGACGGCAGTTTGCGCCCGCCTATTGATTTCCACTGCCCCGCCCTCACCTTGCCTAACAAGCCTATTTGCGCGACAATAAGCGCATACATTCATATAAAAGGAATCACATCATGTCAGACGCAAGCCCGATTATTTTTACCGATAGCTGCTGCACCAAAGTAGCCGACCTGATTGCCGAAGAAAACAACCCCGATTTGAAATTGCGCGTATTCGTCAACGGCGGCGGCTGCTCAGGCTTTCAATACGGCTTCACTTTCGACGAAATCAAAAACGACGATGATTTTGAGATTGAAAAATCCGGCCTCACTTTCCTTGTCGACCCGATGAGCTACCAATACCTGGTCGGTGCCGAAATCGACTACACCGAAAGCCTGCAAGGCTCGCAGTTCGTTATCCGCAATCCGAACGCGGAAACCACTTGCGGTTG
>CAYVIS010000166.1:0-4885 GCA_964451565.1 uncultured Neisseria sp. | reverse complement strand
GGCTTCCCGCCTTGTCCTGATTCAAATTTAATCCACTATAAAAGGCCGTCTGAAAGCGTGCCAACAGCTTTCAGACGGCCTTTGCGTTAAACGGCAATATTATTGCAAACGTGTTGTCACTTCTGCGTATTCGCTGTCGAGCAGCGGCATATAGCCGGTGAAGTGCAGCCACACGCGCAGGTTGCCGTAGTAGTCTTGCAAAAACGGTTTCAAATCGCGCTTGCTGTCAAATGCAGCTTGGTTGACATACAGATACAGCGGGCGTGTGAGCGGGCGGTAGCTGCCGTCGGGGCGGTTTGCAGCGACGGGCTGACGGGGCCGGAGCCGCCGTCAATCGACAGCAGGCGCAGGGTTTGCCAGTTGCGGTGATACGCGCCGATGCCGAAGAAGCCGAGTGCGTTGGGCTCTTTAGCGATTTGTTCGGCCAGCGCCTCTTCGTTTTCATCGGCGGTGTAGTCTTTACGGCTGCTGCCGGTTTGGCCGGTCACTTTTTCAGTGAAATAGTCGTAAGTGCCGGAAGCGCCGCTGCTGCGGCCGTAGAGCTTCAGCGGTGCATCGGGAAAACCGACGCGCACCTGTTGCCAATTGGTAATCTTGCCTTCCGATTCGGCCGCCCAAATGGTTTTCAGCTCGTCGGTGCTCAGGTAATCGACCCAACTGTTTTTCGGGTTGACCACCAAAGCGATGGTGTCGACGGCCACCGGCAATTCTTGATACTGAATGCCGTTTTGGGCGCAGAGGGCTTTTTCTTCGGCATTGATGGTGCGAGAGGCGTCGTTGATATCGGTTTTGCCTTCACAAAACAGCTTAAAGCCCGCACCGGTGCCGACAAAATCGACGCGGATGTCGGCTTGGCGGTTTTTGCGCATATAGCGTTTGGCCGCTTCTTGGCTGATGGGGTAAACCGTGCTGGAGCCGTTGATTTGGATGGTGTGCTCGCCGATGGCCTGTTGTGTGTTTTGCTGGCCGCAAGCGCTGGCGGCCAAAACGGCGGCGAGGGCGAGGAAGCGGATGTTCATTTTTGCTCCTCGTCGTGGTGTTTGCGTTGCTGCCACTCGGCTTTGAGGCTTTCCCAAAATAGGCGCAGGCTGCTGAATTTGGTGTCTACCGCCTGAAAATAGCGATCGACTTCCTGATCGATGATTTCGTGCTGGCTGTTTTCCATGTCTTGCGCCAACTGCTGCTCCAAATCATTCAACGCTTCTTTCAGTTCGCGGATACGCTTTTGCTTCTCTTGAATGCTGTTGTAAGTCATGTTGCTGCTCCTTTCAGGCTCAAAGCATTTGGCCGACGGCGATGATGCCCAGCGGAATCACGAAAAACACGCCCGCCATATAGGCGAATACATACATTTTGTTGCGCAAACCCCATTCGGCCAGCGTATTGGCCATAAACGGCGGCACTTGGCGCAGGAAGGGCAGCACATAAATCAGGAAAATGCCGAATATGTTAAACAATACGTGCACCAGCGCAATCTGCATCGCCACTTGCGCGGTGGGGCCGGAAATAGCGGTGGCAGCCAGCAGCGCGGTGACGGTGGTGCCGATATTGGTGCCGAGCGTAAACGGATAAACCTGTTTGAGGGTAAACACGCCCGTGCCCGCCATCGGCACAATCAGCGCGGTGGTGGTGGAAGACGACTGCACCAACATGGTAATCAGCGTGCCTGAGGCCATGCCCGATACAGGGCCGCGGCCGACGGCGGCATTGAGGATGTCTTTAGCGCGGCCGACCATCACTTTGCGCAACACTTTGCCGATGGCGCTCACCACCAGCAAAATCAACACCACACCCAGAATAATCATCGCCACGCCGCCCCAAATGCCCGGCAGCCAGCCGGTGAGCAATTTGATGGTTTGCGAGGCGGGAGCCAGCAACACTTTCATAAAGTTCATGCCGCCCATGCTCATGCTGCTGTCGGAAACAAACATTTGCGACAAGGCCAGCGAGGTTTTCTGCAGCGGCTGAAACAGCAATTCCAGCGGCAGCAGAATCGCCACCGCCAGGATGTTGAAGCTGTCGTGCACCGTTGCGGCGGAAAAGGCGCGGCGGAATTCTTCGCGGTGTTTGATGTGGCCGAGGCTGACGATGGTGCTGGTGAGCGAAGTACCGATATTGGCACCCATTACCATCGGCACCGCAATCTCTACCGGCAGACCGCCCGCCACCATGCCGACGATAATCGAAGTGACTGTGCTGGAGCTTTGAATCAGCGCCGTGGCGACAATGCCGACAATCAGCGCTACAAAGGGATTGGAGGCAAACGAAAACAGTTGTTTGGCGTTGCTTGAGGTGGCCAGTTTGAAGCCGTCACCGATGGCGCCGACTGCCGCCAACAGCAGGTAAATCAATACCGCCACCGCCAACCAAGATTGCCAATTCGATTGCGCATGCGGTTTGGGCGCAATCATTGCTGCGTGAATTCCAGACATAAAACAATTTTCCGTTAATGAATTAAGTGCGCGCAGCATAACCTGTTTGTATGACGGTTTGATTGCAGCGGCAGGGATGGGCAGAAATGCCACAATAAAGAGAGTGGTTGGGGAAAAGGCCGTCTGAAACGGTGCTGAACTGATGCGGCAACAAGGCGTATAATCAGGCTGTTGCCATTTTTCTGTTTGAACGATATGAAATTTACACCGCGTTTGCTGCTGTCTCTGCTGGTAGTCGGCATTTTGGCCGGGTTTATCGGCATCGGTTTGTCGTGGCTGCTGCATTTCGTCCAACACCAAGCCTACGGCTACGATTTGAGCGGTATCGAAGAAATGCCGTTCCGCGTGGGCGTGGAAGCTGCCCCGGGCTGGCGCAGGGTGGCGGTATTGAGTTTGTGCGGCGTATTGGCGGGCGTGGGCTGGTATATCATCAAGCGGCGCGGCGCACCGTTGGTCAGCATCAAGGCCTCGCTCGACAACCCGCGCAAAGGGCTGCCTTTTCTCACCACCATCGTCCATTCGCTGCTGCAAATCATCACCGTCGGCTTGGGCTCGCCGATGGGACGCGAAGTGGCTCCGCGCGAAATGAGTGCCGCCTTTGCCTCGGTGTGGGTGCGCCGTTTCGGCCTGAGCGAGCATGAAGCCCGCCTGCTGCTGGCCTGCGCATCGGGCGCGGGTTTGGCAGCGGTTTACAACGTGCCGCTGGCGGCGGCGGTGTTTACGCTGGAAACCCTGCTGCTGGTATGGACGCCTACGGCGGTGACGGCGGCGGTGTTCACGTCGGTTACCGCGGCGGCGGTAGCGCGCTGGGGCATGGGCGACGTGGTGCAATATCAGCTGACCGACGCTTTTATCAACACGCCGCTGATGTGGTGGGCGCTGCTGATGGGGCCGTTTATCGGCGTGGTGGTGGGCGTGTTCCGTAAAACAGTCGAACCGTTGCCGTTTTTGAAACGCAACGATCCGAAAATCATTCTGTTTGCCGTGGCCGCGTTTTTCGCCATCGGCATGCTGGCGGTGTATTTTCCGGCGGTGTTGGGCAACGGCAAAGCGGGCAACCAGCTGAGCTTTGCCGGCCTGCTCGATTGGCAGGGCGGGCTGGCGCTGTTTGCGGTGAAATGGCTGGTGGTGTTGCTGGCGCTGGCGGCGGGCGCTTACGGCGGCCTGATTACGCCCTCGATGATGCTCGGCGGCATGCTGGCGTTGGTGTGCGCCAGCGGCTGGAACCACCTCTTGCCGCCGCTGTCGATTGAAGCCGCCGCGCTGGTGGGGGCAACTGCTTTTCTGGCGGTGTCGCAGAAAATGCCGCTGACGGCGCTGGTGTTTATGCTGGAGCTGACGCGGGTGTCGAGCGCCTTTTTCATGCCGATGGCGATTTGTCTGGCTGGGGCGCTGCTGGTCAACCGCTGGCTGTTTGAGCATGAAAAAAATGTGGTGGTGCAAAACAGCTGATGATGTGGGGCAGCATAAAGGCCGTCTGAAAACTGTTTTTCAGACGGCCTTTGGCTTTTTGTATCACATGATGATTACGCTTCCGGCGGTGTCAGCAGCGGATTGACGCAGGCAAGCACTTCGTCGCACATTTCATTGTTGTTGCTGTTGTCGCTTGCCCACCAGCTCAACAGCAGTGTGGCGCCGCCGCCCGCCAGCAGCTCGGTGATGGTGATTTCGGGATGGCGGACGTGGTCGCCGCAGTTTTGCTTGAGTTCGGCTAAAATGTCGGCTTTCAACGCCACCGGGTCGCTGCCTACGGCGGCGGTGAGGGTGGTGGTGAGGCGGTGCAGGCCGTGGCGGGTGTTGACGGTAACGGGCGAGGTGAAGAGCTGCGAATTCGGGATAACGATGCGGCGGCCGTCGTAGGTTTCGAGCGTGGTGGCGCGGATTTCGATGTCGGTCACCGTGCCTTCAAAGCTGCCGGAAACGATGCGGTCGCCGATTTTAAACGGCTCGTTGAGCAGCAGCAAAATGCCCGAAAGCAGGTTTTGGAAAATATCTTTAAAGGCAAAACCGATGGCCACCGAGCCGATGCCCAGCGCGCTTACCAGCTGTCCCGGCGTGAATCCGGGCACGGCAATCATCAGCGCAAACAGAAAGCCGGTGAAGAGGATGAAGGCGCTGCCGACGCGCTGCAACACCAACAGCAAATTCATGCGGTTTTGCATGCGGCGTTGCAGCAGGCGTTTGACCAACACTTTATACCAGCGCGACAGCAGCCAAAACAGGATAAACAGCGTCAGCCCGATGGCCAGATAAGGCACGCGCTGCCAGAAGGCGTCGATGATTTCGTGTACGCTGGCGGTCATGCTTTCATAGTGAACCAGGCCGCTGTCGGCGGTTTGCCTGAGTTTGTCGGCGGTTTGGGCGAAGGTGGCGCTCATGTTTCCAATCGTTGTGTTTCAGACGGCCTCGTATGCGGACGGCGGCTGTGTTAATCTAAAAGCATTCATTCTAAC
>CAYVIS010000165.1:231-4907 GCA_964451565.1 uncultured Neisseria sp. | reverse complement strand
CAACGGGGGCAACGGCGTGGCTGGGTGCAAACGGGGCGAGATGGGCTTTCAAACCAATCGGACCCATGCCGGGGCCGCCGCCGCCGTGCGGAATGCAGAAGGTTTTGTGCAGATTCATGTGCAACACGTCTGCGCCCACTTCGGCAGGCTGCATGATGCCGACTTGCGCGTTCATGTTGGCGCCATCCATATACACTTGGCCGCCGTTTTCATGAATGATGCGGCAGATGTCGCGAATGCCTTCTTCATACACGCCGTGGGTAGACGGGTAAGTAATCATCAGCGCGCCCAGCGTGTCTTTATATTGCTCGGCTTTGGCCTGCAAATCGGCAATATCGACGTTGCCCGCTTCATCGGTGGCGACCACCACCACTTTCATGCCCAGCATTTGCGCGGTGGCAGGGTTGGTGCCGTGGGCGGAACGCGGAATCAGGCACACATCGCGCTCGGTTTGGCCGTTGGCGGCGTGGAAACGGCGGATAGACAGCAATCCGGTGTATTCGCCTTGCGCGCCGGAGTTGGGTTGAATCGCAATCGCATCAAATCCGGTAATCGCTTTGAGCTGGTTTTGCAGGCTTTCAATCATTTCCAGATAGCCGCCCACTTGCTCGCGCGGGGCAAACGGGTGAATCTGGCTGAATTCCGGCCAGGTAATCGGCAGCATTTCGGCGGTGGCGTTCAGCTTCATGGTGCAGGAGCCGAGCGAAATCATGCTGCGGTTCATCGCCAAATCGCGCTCTTCCAGCTTTTTCAGGTAGCGCAACATTTCGTGTTCGGTGTGGTAGCGGTTGAACACGGGGTGTTGCAGGATTTGGTCTTGGCGCAACAGGTTTTGCGGCAGCGCAAACGATATTTCAGACGGCAGCGCGGCGGCTTTTCCGGTGAACAATTCGGTGAGCGCGGCAAAATCTTCGGCGCTCGATTCTTCGTGGAAGGCCACCGCCAATTGCGTGTCGCCGACGCGGCGCAGGTTGAAACCGGCATCGAGCGCGTTTTGATAAATTTCACCCGCTTTGCTGCCGCATTCTACTAATACGGTGTCGAAAAACACTTTATGCACCACTTCGAGGCCGTCTGAAACCGCTACCGCAAACGCGCTTGCCAGCGCATGAATGCGGGTGGCGATGCGTTTCACGCCTTCAGGCCCGTGGTAAACCGCATACATACCCGCCAAATTGGCCAGCAACACTTGCGAGGTGCAGATATTGGAATTGGCTTTTTCACGGCGGATGTGCTGCTCGCGCGTTTGCAATGCCATGCGCAGCGCCGGTTTGCCCGAAGCATCCACCGACACGCCGATGATGCGGCCGGGGGCGGAGCGTTTGTCGGCATCTTTAAAGGTGAAATACGCCGCGTGCGGGCCGCCGAAGCCCATCGGCACACCGAAACGCTGTGTGTTGCCCAAGGCCACATCCGCGCCCAATTCGGCCGGTGATTTCAACAGCACCAAGCTCATCACGTCTGCCGCCAGCGCCACTTGCGCGCCCTTCTCTTTCAGCGCCGCAATCACGCCGCTCAAGTCGGCCACATCGCCATCTTTGCCGACATATTGCAACAGCGCGCCGAAATAATCGCCTTCAGAGGCCGTCTGAAACGCGCCGACCACCAGCTCGAAACCGAAATATTCGGCACGCGTTTTCATCACGTCCAGCGTTTGCGGATACACGCGTTCATCAACAAAATATTGATTCGACTTCGATTTGCTCACGCGCTTGGCCATCGCCATCGCTTCCGCCGCCGCCGTTGCCTCGTCCAACAACGACGCACCCGCCAGCTCGTGGCCGCTCAAATCGATACACACTTGTTGGAAATTCAACAACGCCTCCAAACGCCCCTGCGCAATCTCAGCCTGATACGGCGTGTAGGCGGTGTACCAACCCGGGTTTTCCAACACATTGCGCAAAATCACATTCGGCAGCCGTGTGGGATAATAACCAAGGCCGATGTAGCTTTTGTTGATGCGGTTTTTCGCCGCAACCGCTTTCAGCTTCGCCAACGCATCCGCTTCGGAAAGCGCATCGGGCAAAGCCAATTCAGACGCCATACGGATACTCTGCGGCACGGTGTTGCCGACAAAATCCGCCATGCTTTTTTCGCCCAAGGCTTCAAGCAGCGTGGCTTGGTCGTCCAGGCTGATGTGGCGGGCGACGAATTCGGCGGGGTTGAATAAATCGTTGAAGTTCATAGTTTTTCCTCTAAAATATTAAAAATAAAATCTTCTTTTAGCTATCCTGTTGAGAACTACTATTAATGAAGCTTTCTAATCTTTCTTTCTGTGCTTTTGAAATCTGTTCTATACCTTCTGTTTGAAACCATTCAACCGATTTTCTTTGCTCTATTTTAATCAACATAGGTATCTCCCAAACGCCTACTAATACCATGACGGATACAAAGCCTAATCCATTTTCTGTCAAAACAAACGTAGTTGCCAATATCACTAATATTCCAATGTATACAAGGAAAAAAATCCAATTCCAGATTTCATATCCCCGAGCAGTTTTTGCCCACTTTATAAATTTCTTATTTAAATATTTTTTACTAATTTCAACTTTCTTCTTGGGAGCATCATATGTAATAATTTTTGCTTTGCTTAATTTCAAAATATTTATTAAATCTTCTAGATGAAAATTTGCTTTTAATATCTCCTCTAAATCCGTAAATTTATTTCCTCTAAAATAAGAAACTGTTTCACAAGCCATATCTTGGGCAAAATTCGGCAACTCTTTTAAATTTTCCAACTCTTTACCAACAAAATATTTACGGATTTGTTCAAAATTTAAGATGGCTGTTCTTTGGAGCATTTCTTTACGAAATTTATAAATGGCAAAAACAACCGTAAACAGGGGGATTCCTGCCTGGAGCAAGCTGGTTATCTCAATCATATAATTTATTTCCCCAATTTCTGATAAAAATAAAATTTAGAATCTTCAATTTATAGAGTATCGATATTAATAAAAATGGGATTTCATTATGTTTTTATGATTTTCGTCCGCACCATCCCCAGCCCCGCAATCAGCAAGGCCAGCGCCTGCACTGCCAGCAGCGCCACAATCACGCCGTGCCAGCCGTAGCCTGCATAAGCCAACCCGCACAGCCATGCGCCGATGGTGCCGCCGCTGTAATAAGCCATGTAATACAGCCCCGAAGCGAGCGAGCGGCCTTCTTTTACATTGACGGCGATGTAGCTGATGGTGGCCGCTTGGGTCACAAACACGCCCGACGACATCAACACCAGCGCGGCGATAATCGCGGGCAGCGGCGCCAGCAGCGTTGCCAACACGCCCGCCACCGACAGCAACACCGCCGCCATCACCGTGCGCGCCGCGCCGAAACGGTTAATCAGCTTGGCCGACAGCGGCGTAATCACCATGCCGATGAGATACACGGCGAAGATATTGGCCAACTGGCCGCTGTTGAGCCGATAAGGCTCGTCGGCCAGATAAAGGTTGATGTAGGTAAAACAGCCCACCAGCGAAAACAGCACACACGCGCCGAGTGCGCAGGCGGTGAGTACATAGCGGTTGTGCAGGTGCGACCACAAAGTGCTCAAGGCCGTCTGAATATTAGGTTTGGCAATAAAATTCTGCGAGCGCGGCAATTGGTGCCACACAAAAAACGCGCTGGCCAAACTCAACGCCGCCATCACATAAAACGCGCCGCGCCAGCCCATCAATTCGCTCAAATGGCCGAGCAGGAAACGGCCGAGAAAGCCGCCCAACACCGTGCCCGACACATAAAGCGACATCAGCCGCGCCATCGCCCGCCCGCTGAATTCCTCGCCGATATAGGCAATCAGCACCACGGTAATCCCCGGCACCGCCAGCCCCTGCAGAAAACGGTAAACCATCATCTGGCCGATGCTGTCGACCGTGGCCAGCAGCGTGGTCGGCAACACCAAAAACAGCAGCGAGCCGACAATAAAACGCTTGCGCCCGAGCGCGTCGGACAACATGCCCATAAACGGCGACATCAGCGCCACACCCATCACGGTCGCGCCCACCGCCAGCCCCACCTGCACTTCGCTGGCGTGCAAATCGTGCATCAGCAGCGGCAACACCGCCTGCACGGAATACACCTGCAAAAAGGCAAACACGCCGATGAGCGCAATAGCGAGCAGCAGCAGCGGTTTGGGGTTGTCGGGGTTTTGGGTCATATTAAGGCTTTAAGGTTGGTTTTCAGACGGCCTTAGCATAGCCTGTCTGAAAAAAATCGGTTTATTTTTGCAGAACAGTTTGGCCGATAATCTGCGGCCACAAATCCTGCCAATCTGGGTTGGCTTCTTCAATCAAACGTATTTTCCAATCGCACCGCCATTCTTTTAACTGTTTTTCCCGAGCGATAGCGGCATTCATCTCATCACACAATTCAAACCACACCAGCATTTTCAGGCCATATCGCTGCGCAAACCCTTCCGCCAGCCCTTCGCGGTGCTGCCAAATGCGTTGAATCAGATTGGACGTGACACCGATATACAGCGTGCCGTGGCGTTTATTGGAGAGTATGTATACCGCTGGCTGTTTTTCTTGCATGGTTATTCCCGTTTTGTGTTGATGTTTTTTATGACAGTCATTAGTTTCGCAAGTCCGCTGCGCTACCCCGGTGTTGGCCGGAATCCATCTCAAGGCTGCGGAAACGTGGATTCCGACCTGCGTCGGAATGACGAAATAAACCACCCC
>CAYVIS010000165.1:0-131 GCA_964451565.1 uncultured Neisseria sp. | reverse complement strand
GACAACCCTGCTAAATCTCACCTAACCCGTCATTCCGGCGTAGGCCGGAATCCATACTCAGGGCTTCAGAAACATAGATTCCGACCTGCGTCGGAATGACGAAATAAACCACCCCGACAACCCTGCTAAAT
>CAYVIS010000164.1:0-4908 GCA_964451565.1 uncultured Neisseria sp. | reverse complement strand
TTGGCCAACACCGCACCCAGCCACGGCTCGAACAATTTGTTTAACACGCCCAGCGCCAAGCCGGAAACCAGCGTGCCCCACAAATTGCCCACACCGCCGACCACAACGACCATAAACGAATCGACAATATATTGCTGGCCGAGGTTGGGGCCGACATTGGTGAGCTGCGAGAGCGCCACGCCCGCCACACCGGCCACGCCGGAGCCGAGGCCGAAAGTCATCATGTCGACTTTGCGGTCGTTGATGCCCATCGCGCGTGCCATATTGCGGTTTTGCGACACCGCGCGCACTTCCAGCCCGAGGCGGGTGCGTTTCATCACCGCCAGCAGCGCGAAGAAGCAGGCGAGGCAGAAAATAAAGATATACACGCGGTTCCAAGTAATCGACAGCCCCGGCATGATTTCCCATGCGCCGCTCATCCATTCGGGCGACTGCACCAAGCGGTTGAGCGGTGAAAACACGCTGCGCACGGCCTGTTGCAGAATCAGGCTGATACCGAAAGTGGCCAGCAGCGTTTCCAGCGGGCGGCCATACAGATAACGCACGACAAAACGCTCAATCAACACGCCTACAAAACCGCTCACCAAAAACGCCACCGGCACGGCCACGGCAATCGACCAGCCGATGTGGTTCGGCATCAACAGCTGCACCACATAAGCGCAATACGCACCAATCATCATCAATTCGCCGTGCGCCATATTGATCACGCCCATCACACCGAAGGTGATGGCCAAACCGATGGCGGTCAGCACCAGAATCGAGCCGAGACTGAGGCCGAAGCTGACGGTTTCCGCGCCTTTAATCAGCGTTTGTTTGGTTTCGAGTGCCGCCAATGCTTTTTCGGCTTGCGCTTTCAATTCGGGCGTTGAGGCCGTCTGAATATAGTTTTGCAACAAAACAAGGTTTTCCGGCAGCGCGCTTTTGCCGAGCACGGCAATTGCAGCAGCATGACGGCTGCTGTCGCCGCCTTGCAAATCGGCGCGGGCGATGTAGGTCTGCATCAATTCGCGCACGCTTTGATTGTTTTCTTTCGGTAAGGCCGTCTGAACCTGCGCCAGCGCGGCGGCATCGTTTTTCTGCAACATTTGCGTGATGGCTGCTTTGCGCACTTCGGCATCGCTGCTCGATAAGGCATTTTCGGCTACATAATTGCGCAGCCATTGGCGGATTTTATTGTTGACGGTCACGCGCTTGGCGGCCGCCGGTTTGTCGGCGGCAGCATCGGGCGCATCAAGCGGCGCATAACGTTCACCGTCGCCGGCTTTGATGTAAAAACGGTCGGCAGCGGCAAACAGGCGGCCGTCGGCGAGCGCTTCAAAAAGGGGTAAGGTTTGTGGGTGGCCGGAGGCAGCGATGTGTTCCAGCGCGGTTTGCTTGGCATTGAAATTATTGCCCGCCAAAGCCTGCAAGGCCGTCTGAAAATCAAGCGGCGCGGCAGCGGCATCGGTTTGGGGTTCGGCAACGGTTTCGGCGGCTGAAGCGGCAATCGGTGCGGCAACATCCGCAGCCGACAGCGGCGGCGACAGCGCCAAGGCCAGCGTCAGCGACATCGCGCCGAGCAGCGTATTGAGGCGGAATAGGGACTTCATGGGCGGTCCTTTTGACGGATTTGAATCGTGGGATAGACAGGCCGTCTGAACAGATGCGGCATTCAGACGGCCTCTAGCGGTTTATTTCACGCCGGCGGTGCATTTTTTCGCCACTTGGTCATACGCGCCGCAGCTGATGGGGCTGCTCCAGTCGGCAATCAGGTTGGCCGATTCGGGCAGCAACGGCGACCAAGCTTGACCGTCGACCGTGCCTTCGGTCTGCCACACGCTTTCAAATTGGCCGTTGTCTTGAATCTCGCCGATGAATACCGGTTTGCTGATCATGTGGTTGGGCAGCATTTTGGCCGTGCCGCCGGTGAGGTTGGGGACTTCCACACCAATCAGCGCTTGGGCTACTTTATCCGAATCGGTGCTGCCGGCTTTTTCCACCGCTTTCACCCACATATTGAAGCCGATATAAGTGGCTTCCATCGGGTCGTTGGTGACGGCTTTGCTGTCTTTTTTGAAGTCTTTCCACGATTGGATAAAGGCGGCGTTGGCGGGGGTGTCTACGCTTTCAAAGTAGTTCCATGCCGCCAGATGGCCGACCAGCGGTTTGGTGTCGATACCGGCCAATTCTTGTTCGCCCACCGAGAAAGCAATCACCGGAATCTGCTCGGGCGTGATGCTTTGGTTGGCCAGCTCTTTATAGAAAGGCACGTTGGCATCGCCGTTGATGGTCGAAACCACGGCGGTGTTGCCTGCCGCACCGAATTTCTTCACATCGGCCACAATCGACTGCCAATCGGATTGGCCGAACGGGGTGTAATTCACCATGATGTCTTGCTCGGCAATGCCTTTGGATTTCAGATAGGCTTCCAGAATTTTGTTGGTGGTGCGCGGATAAACGTAATCGGTACCCAGCAGTGCAAAACGTTTCACACCCTGATCAAGCAGGTAATCTACCGCCGGAATCGCTTGTTGGTTGGGCGTGGCGCCGGTGTAGAAAATGTTTTTGCTGCTTTCCTGGCCTTCCCACTGCACCGGATAAAACAGAATGCCGCCCAATTCTTCAAACACCGGCAACATGGATTTGCGCGAAACCGAAGTCCAGCCGCCAAACGTAACCGCCACTTTGTCTTGCGCCTGCAGTTTGCGCGCTTTTTCCGCAAACAACGGCCAGTTGGAAGCCGGGTCTTCCACCACCGTGACCAATTTTTTGCCCAGCAGGCCGCCTTTGGCGTTTTGCTCGTCGACCAGCATCTGCACCGTGTCTTTCAGCGCCGATTCGGAAATCGCCATGGTGCCGCTCAAAGAATGCAGCACGCCGACTTTGATGGTGTCGCCGCTTGCGGTTGCCGCAGGCGCAGCAGATGCCGGTTGTGATGCTGAAGTTGAATCTGAGGCTTTTTGACCGCAGCCCAATAAAAGCAGAGTGGAACAAACGGCGGATAACAAGAATTTGCGTTTAGTCATCATGATGCAGGTCTCCGTGGATAGATAGTTTATGAGAATAAACAAATAATTAACGCTTGATTGAATTGCTTTTTAAACTTAAATTGTCAACAATGTATGGTTTTGATTATTTAGTCTTCGTTAAAAATTGTCAACAATTTAGATAAAGAAAAGCATTAAATTGTCGACAATTTTTATTTTTTGGCACACTTTGGGAAAATATGAAGGATTGCTCCGTTAATCTGCTTGCGAGGCTGTAGGTAAATTACGAAATGGCATTCAGACGGCCTCTGCCACGCCGCATTGCATCAGCATCAAAATAAGGCTAAGCTTGCGGCGGATTCAGAAAAGGAAAACGTATGGCATACCGATACCGGCAAACGCTGCCTGATGGCGCGCTCGACATAATTGGAGACGTGCACGGCGAGATGGCGGCGCTGCAATCGCTGCTGCAGCATTTGGGTTATGACGAAACCGGTGCGCACCCGCAGGGGCGCAAGCTGGTGTTTGTGGGCGATTTGTGCGACCGCGGCCCCGACAGCCCGGCGGTGTTGGCCTGGTTCAAGCAGGCATATGATGCCGGGCATGCGCTGATGGTGTTGGGCAATCATGAGCTCAACGCGCTGGTGCACGAGCCGAAAGACGGCTCCGGCTGGTTTTTCCCCGAGCGCGAAGCCAAAGATGCGCTGAATTATGCGCCGTGGCAGACGCTGCCGCAGCAGCAACGTCCGGCGTTGGAAGCCTGGCTGGCGCAGCAGCCGCTGGTGTTGGAACGGGCAGACTTGCGCATCGTGCATGCCGCCTGGCTGCCCGAGCGGCTGGCCGAACTGGATGCGGCGTTTGGCGAGCCGCTGGTGACACAATACCGCCGCTACGATGCCGAGCTGGTGGCGCAGGTAGAAAACGCGCCGTGGTATGCCGATTATCTGAACGAGCAGGCGCAATACAGCGAAGCCGCCGAAAACCCGCACGCATTGCCGCCGCCGATGCCCGCCACCGCCCGCTATGAGCTTGAACGCAGCCGTCTGCACCCGATACGCGCGCTCACCAGCGGCGCCGAACGGCTGGCCGATGCGCCGTTTTACGCAGGCGGGCGCTGGCGTTTCACCGCCCGCAGCGCTTGGTGGGCGCATTATCACGATGCTCCCGCCGTGGTTATCGGCCATTATTGGCGCAGCTGGCTGCCGCAGCCGAGCGCGCCGCACCGCGAAGATTTGCTGCCGGAAGCGGGCAACGCCTGGCATGGCGCGCGGCATAACGTGTTTTGCGTCGATTTTTCGGCAGGCGCCCGCTGGCGCGCACGTAAAAAAGGCGCCGACCCCGCCGCTTCACCTTTCCGCCTCGCCGCTTTGCGCTGGCCGGAAAAAACGCTGATGTTTGATGACGGGGAAACGTCAGACACGGTGTAAACGCAAACATGTTTAAAGGCCGTCTGAAACCTGTTAATGTTTCAGACGGCCTTTAAACATGAAGTGGGTGTCGTTTTTTTAAAATCAGCCTTTTATAGTGAATTAGACTTGAAACTGACATTCATGTATCGTGAAAATCAAAGCAGGTGGCTGAGCGTGTCGAAGCCATTCTGTTGTTCACGCAAGGCTTCGACACGCTCGGCCACCTGAGTATATTGAACGGTTTTATTTCTAATTCACTATATATTTAAATTGAAATATTTAAATTGAAGCAATGGCTTGGACGGCTATCTCAGCAAAACCGCTGCGCCTGCGTCGGCCACGCTTTCGTCTTCTTCCACCGAGCCGCCGCTCACGCCGATGCTGCCGACGATGGTGCCTTTTTTATCCAGCAGCAACACGCCGCCGCCGAAAATCACCAGACCGTCGTTGGTGGCTTCGATGCCGTAGAGCGGCTGGCCGGGCTGGGCGGCTTTGCCCAAATCGCGGGTGGACATATTGAAATAGCGGGCGGT
>CAYVIS010000163.1:0-5026 GCA_964451565.1 uncultured Neisseria sp. | reverse complement strand
TGTATTACCGCCTCAACGTGGTGTCGCTGCACATGCCGCCGCTGCGCGAAATGCGCGAAGACCTCGGCAGCTTGATCATGCGCATGCTTGCCAAACACAGCCACAGCGGGCTGGCCTACAAGCTCTCGCCCAAAGCGCAAGAAGCGCTGCTGCACTACAGCTATCCCGGCAACTTCCGTGAGCTGGAAAACATCCTCGAACGCGCCGTGGCCTTGGCTGTCGGCCAGGTGATTCATATTGACGACTTGCAGATTCAGTCTACCGGCCACCACCTGCAGGAAACTGCTGAGCCGGATATCGTTGAAAGCCTGAGCGAGCCTGCTGAAACCGCCGGCTTCCACAGCGGCAGCAACGATGAATTTATCCCCGGCAAAACGCAGATTCAGGATTACCTCGACAGCATCGAGCGCAACATCATCGAACAGGCGCTGCAACAAACCCGCTACAACCGCACCCAAGCCGCCAAATTATTGGGCATCAGCTTCCGCTCGATGCGCTACCGCATGGAGCGACTGGACATCAATTGATCGTGTTTCGTGTATCACAAAGGCCGTCTGAACATCGTTTCAGACGGCCTTTTATATTTAACACAATCGCGATTCAGCTATCCACACTCACGCCGCTGGGGCACAATTTTTCACCAAAATATTATCCACCGGCGTGCTTTCGCCGCTGATTTCCTGCTGTTCATGCTGCACCAAAAAGCCATTGTCTTCCTTGTAAAACTCGGTGCCGAACTGATTGCTGATGGTCCAGGTGTAATCGCCGCCGCTGAATGCGGTCAGGTCTTCGTTGCTCAAATCACCGTTGTAGTCCATCGCCACGGTTTGGCCGTTGTAGCGGATTTGCGCCACCGCATGGGCTTCACCGGCCACATAACGGGCTTCGACTTTGCCGTTGTCATCGCATTGGTAAGCCTGCCATTCGGCATCGTTGATTACCTGCTGATGCTCGGCGGGGGCGACATCGGTGATTGCTTCCGATGCGGCGGAAGCAGCCATTTCCACCGCAGCCGACGCGGCTTCGACAGGCGCAGAAGCGGGTGCAGCAGCTTCTTTTTCGGCAGGGGAACAGGCGACCAGCGCCAGCAGCGCGGCGGCGGTGAGGGTGAAACGTGTGTTCATGTTTGCAGCTCTCAAAAAATGGTTGACGAGGATTACCATACCATAAAATACCGCTGCTGCCATCTGCGCGCCGAACCGCGCAGTTTCTGCGTAGTCAAAACAATCTCTGCTATAATCGCCCATTACACCTTGCTTCAAACAAAAAGACCACGCCATGAGCCACACGCCCCTACTTGATATTGTCGATATGCCGCAGGATTTGCGCCGCTTGGAGAAAAAACAGCTGCCGCAGCTGTCGCAGGAATTGCGCACGTTTCTGCTCGAATCGGTCGGCAAAACCGGCGGCCATTTCGCCAGCAACCTCGGCGCGGTGGAGCTGACGGTGGCGCTGCATTATGTGTATCACACGCCGGAAGACAAATTGGTGTGGGATGTCGGCCATCAAAGCTATCCGCACAAAATCCTCACCGGCCGCAAAAACCGCATGCACACCATGCGCCAATACGGCGGCTTGGCGGGTTTTCCCAAACGCGCGGAATCCGAATACGATGCCTTCGGCGTCGGCCACTCTTCAACTTCCATCGGCGCGGCTTTGGGCATGGCGGTGGCCGACAAGTTGGCAGGTAACGAGCGCCGCAGCGTGGCAATTATCGGCGACGGCGCGATGACGGCGGGGCAGGCATTTGAAGCGCTCAACTGCGCGGGTGATATGGATGTGAACCTACTGGTGATTCTCAACGACAACGAAATGTCGATTTCGCCGAATGTTGGCGCGCTGCCGAAATACCTCGCCCGTAACGTGGTGCGCGATATGCACGGCCTGCTCAGCAGCATCAAGGCGCAGTCGAGCAAGGTGTTGGGCGTATTGCCCGGCGCGATGGAAATCGCCCAAAAAGTCGAACACAAAATCAAAAGCATGGCCAACGAGAGCGAACACATCAAGCAATCGCTGTCGTTGTTTGAAAACTTCGGCTTCGATTACACCGGCCCGGTGGACGGCCACGATGTCGAACATCTGGTGGATGTGTTGCAAGATTTGCGCGCCAAAAAAGGCCCGCAGCTGCTGCACGTCATCACCAAAAAAGGCCAGGGCTACAAGCTGGCGGAAAACGATCCGGTGAAATACCACGCCGTATCGACACTGGCCAAAGAAGGCGACGCGCCCACCGCGCCCGTGCCGCCGCCCAAACCCACCTATACGCAGATTTTCGGCCGCTGGCTGTGCGACCAAGCCGCCGCCGATGCGCGGCTGGTGGCGATTACCCCCGCCATGCGCGAAGGCAGCGGTTTGGTGGAATTCGAGCAGAAATTCCCCGAACGCTATTTCGATGTCGGCATCGCCGAGCAACACGCCGTCACCTTTGCCGGCGGCTTGGCTTGCGAAGGCGCAAAACCCGTGGTGGCGATTTATTCCACCTTCCTGCAACGCGGCTACGACCAACTGGTGCACGATGTGGCGCTGCAAAATCTGCCCGTGTTGTTTGCCATCGACCGCGCCGGCATTGTCGGTGCCGACGGCCCCACCCACGCCGGTGTGTATGATTTGAGCTTTTTGCGCTGCATCCCCAATATGGTGATTGCCGCCCCCAGCGACGAGCAGGAATGCCGCCTGCTGCTCTCCACCTGCTACCAACTCGACGCCCCCAGCGCCGTACGTTATCCGCGCGGCAGCGGCACCGGCGCCGATGTTTCAGACGGCCTCGACACCGTGCCCGTCGGCAAAGGCGTGGTCAAACGCCAAGGCAAGCAAACCGCGCTGCTGGCATTCGGCAGCATGGTGCAACCCGCCCTGCAGGCCGCCGACACGCTGGATGCCACCGTGGCCGATATGCGCTTTGTGAAGCCGCTGGATGAAGCGCTGATTGTCGAGCTGGCACGCAGCCACGATTACTTGGTCTGCCTCGAAGAAAACGCCGTACAGGGCGGCGCAGGCAGCGCGGTGTTGGAAGTGTTGGCGCAACACAAAATCTGCAAACCGGTGTTGCTGCTGGGCGTCGAAGATGCCGTCACCGACCACGGCGACCCCAAACGCCTGATGGCCGATCTCGGTTTGAACGCGGACAGCGTGTTGGCGAAGATTCAAAACTGGCTGGCGGAATAAACCGCCGCACACCAAGGCCGTCTGAAATGCCGCAAGCGTTTCAGACGGCCTTTATTTGACAGCACACCGCATATAGGATTGCGCCGCGTTTCGCAGTATCATGCCATTTTTACCCGCACACACACCATGATCAGCATTTTCGACATTTTCAAAATCGGCCTCGGTCCCTCCAGCTCGCACACTGTCGGGCCGATGAAGGCCGCCGCCGCATTTTCAGACGGCCTCAAGCAAAACGGCCTGCTCGACCAAACCGCCCGCATTGTTGCCGAAACCTATGGCTCGCTGGCGCTTACCGGCCAAGGCCACGGCACGTTTGATGCGCTGCTGCTGGGACTGGAAGGCAGCCTGCCGCACGATATTCCGCTGGCCGACATTCCCACGCGTTTGAGCCGTATCCGCGAGCAGCACCAGCTGCAGCTGCACCTGCACGGGCGCGCGCTGGCGTTTGACCCCGCCGCCGATTTGCTGCTGCACGGCGATGAAGTGTTGCCGAAACATCCCAACGGCATGCGTTTCAGCGCCTATACTTCAGACGGCCTGATGTTGTGCAGCCAAATCTATTATTCGGTCGGCGGCGGTTTTGTCGTTACCGATGAAATGTTCGGGCAGGAAAATGCTGCGGAAACTGCCGTACCGCATCCGTTTGGCAGCGCCGCCGAATTGCTGGCGCGGTGCCGCGAAGAGCAGCTCAACATCTGCGAAGTGGTGTTGGTCAACGAAATGGCCTTGAGCGGCGAAACCGAAACACAGGTGCGCGCACGCGTAGCGGCAGTGGCGGCGGCGATGGAAGGCTGCATCAAACGCGGTTTGGGTGCGGACGGCGAATTGCCCGGCGGCCTCAACGTGCGCCGTCGTGCGCCGCAACTGGCGGCGAAATTGAAGGCGTTGCGCGAAACGGAAATCGTCAACACGCAATTGTGGCCGATGGTGTATGCGATGGCCGTGAACGAGGAAAACGCCGCCGGCGGCCGCGTCGTCACCGCCCCCACCAACGGCGCGGCAGGCATCATTCCGGCGGTATTGCACTATTACCGCAAATTCAATCCGCACGCCACGCAGGCGCGGGTGGAAAATTTCCTGCTCACCGCCGGCGCCATCGGCATTCTGTATAAAACCAATGCCTCGATTTCGGGTGCAGACGTCGGCTGCCAAGGCGAAGTGGGCGTGGCCTGCTCGATGGCGGCGGGCGCGTATGCCGAAGCCGTCGGCGGCACACCCGCGCAAGTGGAAAACGCCGCCGAAATGGCGATGGAACACCACTTGGGGCTGACCTGCGACCCCGTCGGCGGGCTGGTGCAGATTCCCTGCATCGAACGCAACGGCATCGCCGCCGAAAAAGCGCTCAAGCTCGGCGCGTTGGCGCTGCTGGAAGACGGCACCGGCAAAAAAGTGTCGCTGGATATGGTGATTCAAACCATGCTGCAAACGGGGCGCGATATGAAGTCCACCTACAAAGAAACCTCGCTGGCGGGGCTGGCGGCGACGCTGAAACAGAAAGCCGTGCCGGTGTCGGTGCGGGTGGTGGAATGCTGATTGCGGTTGGGCTGTTGGCTGCGGCCGTCTGAAACCGCTTGCGGAAACCTGTCGAACCATTTATTCAGACGGCAATGTTTTTGTAGGGCGCGAAGCGTTCATGCTTCAGACGGCCTTAACTCATATTTTGAGTTCAAAAATAGAGAGAATTGCTGGATTAGTGAAGCAATAAGGCATGAAAGCCGTCTGAAAAATGATTCCGGATAGCAGTAGGCCTGCACCGGGGTAGCGGCGCGGACTTGCGAAGCCAATAGCAGGTTTATCGGTCATTTTGGCGTAAGGGACAAAAAAGGTGCTGTTATTGAGAGACATTGCCCTAAGGGACATT
>CAYVIS010000162.1:0-5055 GCA_964451565.1 uncultured Neisseria sp. | reverse complement strand
GGCGGCCCGATGAAGTTGGCCAAGGGCAGCGAAATCACCGTTGACTATCTGGCCGACCTGCCGAGCAAGCACGATTGGTTCGACATCCGTCTGAGCGACGAATCGTTGGCCAAGCAGATGGAGCTGATTAAAGTCAGCCTGCAGCAAAAGCGCGAAGAATCAGATGCTTTGTATGAAATCAAGAAGAAAAAGCTGACTCAGGGCGACGAATTGCAGCCGGGCGTACAAAAAATGGTGAAAGTGTTTATCGCCATCAAACGCCGTCTGCAAGCAGGTGACAAAATGGCCGGCCGCCACGGTAACAAAGGTGTGGTATCACGCATTCTGCCGGTAGAAGACATGCCTTACATGGCAGACGGCCGTCCGGTCGACATCGTGTTGAACCCCTTGGGCGTACCGTCACGTATGAACATCGGTCAGATTCTCGAAGTGCACCTGGGTTGGGCGGCAAAAGGCATCGGCGAGCGTATCGACCGCATGCTGGCCGAGCAGCGCAAAGTGGGCGAAATCCGCGAGTTCTTGAATAAGCTGTATAACAACAGCGGCAAACAGGAAGATTTGGATGCGTTCAGCGATGAAGAAATTCTCGAGTTGGCTGCCAATCTGAAACGCGGCGCCACTTTTGCCTCTCCGGTATTCGATGGTGCGAAAGAATCGGAAATTCGTGACATGCTGAATCTGGCTTATCCGAGCGATGATCCGGAAGTGGAAAAACTGGGCTTTAACGACAGCAAAACCCAAATCACCCTGTACGATGGCCGCTCAGGCGAGGCATTTGACCGCCGCGTGACTGTAGGCGTGATGCATTACCTGAAGCTGCACCACTTGGTAGACGAGAAAATGCACGCCCGTTCAACCGGTCCGTACTCGCTCGTTACCCAACAACCGTTGGGCGGTAAAGCCCAATTCGGTGGTCAGCGTTTCGGTGAGATGGAGGTGTGGGCGCTGGAAGCTTACGGTGCCGCGTACACGCTGCAAGAGATGTTGACTGTGAAGTCGGATGACGTGACAGGCCGTACCAAAATGTACGAAAACATCGTTAAAGGCGAACACAAAATCGACGCCGGCATGCCCGAATCGTTCAACGTATTGGTGAAAGAGATTCGCTCGTTGGGCTTGGATATCGATCTGGAACGTTACTAAATACCGGAACCGGTTTTCAGACGGCCTCTATCAATGATAGGCCGTCTGAAAGCAAAACTTTTAATTGAGGCCGTCTGAAACAGGCCGTCTGAAAACCACCGTTCCACAAGGAGCAAAAATGAATTTGTCAAACTTATTTAATCCGTTGCAGTCTGCCAGCATGGAAGAAGAGTTCGATGCTATCAAAATCGGCATTGCCTCTCCGGAAACCATCCGTTCATGGTCTTACGGCGAAGTGAAAAAACCGGAAACCATCAACTACCGCACTTTCAAGCCCGAACGCGACGGCTTGTTTTGTGCCAAAATTTTCGGTCCGGTAAAAGACTACGAATGCTTGTGCGGTAAATACAAACGCTTGAAATTTAAAGGCGTCACCTGTGAAAAATGTGGCGTGGAAGTGACTTTGTCTAAAGTACGCCGCGAGCGCATGGGTCACATTGAGCTGGCCGCACCGGTGGCTCACATCTGGTTTTTGAAATCGCTTCCGTCACGCTTGGGTATGGTATTGGACATGACCCTGCGCGACATCGAACGTGTGCTGTATTTCGAAGCCTTCGTGGTGACCGATCCCGGCATGACTTCGTTGCAACGCCGCCAACTACTCACTGAAGACGACTACTACGCTAAGCTGGACGAATTCGGCGACGACTTCGACGCCAAAATGGGCGCGGAAGGCGTGCGCGATTTGCTGCGCGGCCTTGATATCGCCGGTGAAATCGAAGTATTGCGTCAAGAGCTGGAATCGACCGGTTCCGACACCAAAATCAAAAAAATCGCCAAACGCCTGAAGGTGTTGGAAGCGTTCCAACGCTCTGGCATGAAGCTGGAATGGATGATTATGGACGTATTGCCGGTGTTGCCGCCGGATTTGCGTCCGTTGGTGCCGTTGGATGGCGGCCGTTTCGCTACTTCCGATTTGAACGATTTGTACCGCCGCGTCATCAACCGTAACAACCGTTTGAAACGCCTGTTGGAGTTGCACGCGCCCGACATTATTGTGCGCAACGAAAAACGCATGCTGCAAGAAGCGGTGGATTCGCTGCTGGACAACGGTCGTCGCGGCAAAGCCATGACCGGTGCCAACAAGCGTCCGCTCAAATCATTGGCCGACATGATTAAAGGTAAAGGCGGCCGTTTCCGTCAAAACCTGCTCGGTAAACGTGTGGACTACTCAGGCCGTTCTGTGATTACCGTGGGTCCGTACCTGCGTCTGCACCAATGCGGTCTGCCGAAAAAAATGGCGCTGGAGCTGTTCAAGCCGTTTATCTTCCACAAACTGGAAGTGCAGGGCTTGGCGACTACCGTGAAAGCGGCGAAAAAACTGGTTGAACAGGAAGTGCCGGAAGTATGGGACATCCTCGAAGAAGTGATTCGCGAACATCCGATTATGCTCAACCGTGCGCCGACGCTGCACCGTTTGGGTATTCAGGCATTTGAGCCGATTTTGATCGAAGGCAAAGCCATTCAGCTGCATCCGCTGGTTTGTGCGGCATTCAATGCCGACTTCGATGGTGACCAAATGGCCGTTCACGTGCCTTTAAGCCTGGAAGCACAAATGGAAGCGCGCACCTTGATGCTGGCTTCCAACAACGTATTGTCGCCCGCCAACGGCGAGCCGATTATCGTGCCTTCGCAAGATATCGTGTTGGGTCTGTATTACATGACCCGCGACAAAATCAACGGCAAAGGCGAAGGCAGCCTGTTTGCCGATGTGAAAGAAGTGCACCGCGCCTACCACACCAAACAAGTGGAGCTGGGCACCAAAATCACCGTGCGTTTGCGTGAATGGGTGAAAAACGAGCAGGGTGAATTCGAGCCGGTCATCAACCGCTACGAAACCACCGTCGGTCGCGCGCTGCTGAGCGAAATTCTGCCCAAAGGCCTGCCGTTTGAATACATCAACAAAGCGCTGAAGAAAAAAGAAATTTCCAAGCTGATTAACGCATCGTTCCGCCTGTGCGGCCTGCGCGACACCGTGATTTTCGCCGACCACCTGATGTACACCGGTTTCGGCTTCGCGGCCAAAGGCGGCATCTCGATTTGCGTCGATGATATGGAAATTCCGAAAGAGAAAGCCAGCCTGCTGGCCGAAGCCAACGCCGAAGTGAAAGAAATCGAAGACCAATACCGTCAAGGTTTGGTGACCAACGGCGAGCGCTACAACAAAGTGGTCGACATCTGGGGCCGTGCCGGTGACCGCATCGCCAAAGCGATGATGGACAACCTGTCGAAACAGAAAGTGCTCGACCGCGACGGCAAAGAAGTGGATCAAGAGTCGTTCAACTCCATCTACATGATGGCCGACTCCGGTGCCCGTGGTTCGGCAGCGCAGATCAAACAGCTTTCCGGTATGCGTGGTCTGATGGCCAAACCGGACGGCTCGATTATCGAAACGCCGATTACGTCTAACTTCCGCGAAGGCCTGACGGTATTGCAATACTTTATTGCGACCCACGGTGCGCGTAAAGGTTTGGCGGATACCGCTTTGAAAACCGCCAACTCAGGTTACCTGACCCGCCGTCTGGTGGACGTGACCCAAGACTTGGTTGTGGTGGAAAACGATTGCGGCACTTCAGACGGCTTTGTGATGAAAGCCGTGGTGCAGGGCGGTGACGTAATCGAAGCCTTGCGTGACCGCATCCTCGGCCGTGTGACCGCTTCCGACGTGGTGGATCCTTCTACCAACGAAACGCTGGTGGAAGCCGGTACGCTGTTGAACGAGCAATTGGTTGATCTGATTGACCAATCCGGTGTCGATGAAGTGAAAGTGCGCACACCGATTACCTGTAAAACCCGTTACGGTTTGTGCGCCCACTGCTACGGCCGCGACTTGGCACGCGGTAAGCTGGTGAATTCCGGCGAAGCCGTCGGCGTGATTGCCGCCCAGTCGATTGGTGAGCCGGGTACTCAGCTGACGATGCGTACCTTCCACATCGGTGGTGCCGCGTCACGAGCCGCCGCCGCCAGCCAAGTGGAAGCCAAATCCAACGGCACCGCCCGTTTCAGCAGCCAAATGCGTTATGTTGCCAACAACAAAGGCGAGCTGGTGGTCATCGGCCGTTCTTGCGAAGTGGTGATTCATGACGACATCGGCCGTGAGCGCGAACGTCATAAAGTGCCTTACGGTGCCATCTTGCTGGTGCAGGACGGTGAAGGTGTCAAAGCCGGCCAAACGCTGGCCACTTGGGATCCGCATACCCGTCCGATGATTACCGAGCACGCCGGCCGCGTCAGCTTTGAAAACGTGGAAGAGGGCGTAACGGTTGCCAAACAAACCGACGATGTAACCGGTTTGTCCACACTGGTAGTCATTGACGGCAAACGCCGCGCCTCCAGCGCCAGCAAACTGCTGCGTCCGACTGTGAAGCTGCTCGACGAAAACGGCTTGGAAGTGTGCATCCCCGGCACGACCACACCTGTGTCGATGGCCTTCCCGGTGGGTGCGGTGATTACCGTGCGCGAAGGTCAGGAAATCGGTAAGGGTGACGTGTTGGCGCGTATTCCGCAAGCCTCATCGAAAACCCGCGACATTACCGGTGGTCTGCCGCGTGTGGCCGAGCTGTTTGAAGCCCGTATCCCCAAAGATGCCGGTATGCTGGCCGAAGTGACCGGTACCGTATCGTTCGGTAAGGAAACCAAAGGCAAACAGCGTCTGATCATCACCGATGTGGACGGCGTGGCCTACGAAACCCTGATTTCGAAAGAGAAACAGATTCTGGTGCACGACGGCCAAGTGGTGAACCGCGGCGAAACCATCGTTGACGGTGCGGTTGACCCGCACGACATCCTGCGTCTGCAAGGCATTGAAGCGCTGGCACGCTACATCGTGCAAGAGGTGCAAGAGGTTTACCGCCTGCAAGGTGTGAAGATTTCCGATAAACATATCGAAGTCATCATCCGCCAAATGCTGCG
>CAYVIS010000161.1:1527-5074 GCA_964451565.1 uncultured Neisseria sp. | reverse complement strand
CCGCTGCGGGCGCGGCGCAAATCTTTATGGCGCACGTCGGTAACGGTTTGGTCGTTGGTGAGCGAGTGGATGGTGGTCATCACGCCTTTGTTGATGCCGAGGCTGTCGTTGAGCGCTTTGGCTACGGGAGAGAGGCAGTTGGTGGTGCAGGAGGCGTTGGAAACCACGGTCATGTCGTCGGTGATAACATCATGGTTGACGCCGTAAACGATGGTGGCATCGACATCTTCGCCGCCGGGGGCGGAAATCAACACCTTTTTGGCACCCGATTCCAGATGCACTTTGGCGGCGGCTTTGCTGGTAAATGCGCCGGTGCATTCCATCACCAAATCCACGCCCAAAAGCTGCCACGGCAGTTCGGCGGGATTGCGGGTGGAGAAGAAGGGGATTTTTTTGCCGTTGATGATGAGGTGGTTTTCATCGTAATCCACATCGGCATTAAAGCGGCCGTGAATGGTGTCGAATTTGGTCAGGTGGGCATTGGTTTCGAGGCTGCCGCTGGCGTTGACGGCCACCACTTCGAGCTGTTTTTCCAATTTGTAATCGTAGATTGCACGCAATACTTGTCGTCCGATGCGGCCATAGCCGTTGATGGCAATCTTGATGCCCATATGCTGATTCCTTTGTCGTCTGAATGATTGGTATGGTGGATTGGATTTGAACCGATATAGCGTTGGCTTGCCTTGTCTTGATTCAAATCCAGTTCACTGTAATGTACGCCGAAGCGCTTTGAACAGGGCGGATTATAGCGCAATGTAGTGGCGTGTAGTCAAGGCGAAATTACAGGCGGCTATATTTTAACGAAGGCCGTCTGAACGCCATGCGGATGTAGTGGCGGAAAAAGGAAAAACGGGGAAGAGATGTGCGGCAAAACAGCAGCGGCGGATTATGTCGATATAAACGGCGGCTGCGTGCTCGAACGGGTGGCAGAGCGCCTTGACCGCGCTTCTGCCGGCCGAAAAACCGCTGTGCAGAAATCGCAGATAAAAAAAACCATCTATACTAAGGGGAAAAGTATAGATGGCCAAACACATTACGGGGAAAACGTCTTACTCACTTACTCACTTCTCGCGAAGTAAGTGTTACTCAGACGGGTGAATTATATAATAGTTCACCTAAATGGGTGTTAAGATTTGTAAAGCGTTAATTTGATGATTTATCTTATTGATTTTTAACAAAAATTATTTGATAATTATTTATCTTTAAGTTGGAAAAATAAACGTCCATTCGCCCGGGGCGAGATTTTGTGTGCGCCATTGGCCGAATTTTTCACGATGCAGCGCTTCCACACGGTTGCCGGCGGCGGCCACCATGCGCTTGACCTGATGGTATTTGCCCTCGGTAATGGTGAGCAGCAAAGTGGTGGGGTTGGCAAGCTTAGCATCGGCGGCGCGCACGGTTTCGTTGTCGTCGTGCAGCAACACGCCGTTTTTCAGGCTTTGGCACAAGCTTTCATCGGCAGCGTGTTTGAGGGTGACACGGTAGAGCTTGGCCACTTTATGCTTGGGCGAGGTAACGCGGTGGTTAAACTGGCCGTCGTTGGTAATCAGCAACACGCCGGTGGTGTCGGCATCGAGCCGCCCGACCGCCTGCATGTCGATTTGGCGCATGTGGTCGGGAAACAGGCTGAACACACTCGGATATTGCTGCGGCTTGTGCGAGGTTTCGTAATCGGCGGGTTTGTTGAGCAGAATATAGAAGTAGGGCAGCGGCACCACCACCAGCGCTTCGCTGTCGATTTCGAGCGAGCGCACGTCGGTGGGCGTGATGTCTGCTTTGGCCTGATTGCAGAGCGTGCCGTTGATGGCGACGCAATCGTTGTCGATCAGCCATTGGCATTGTTTGCGGCTGCCGATGCCTTGCGCTTGCAGGTATTTGAGAAGTTGCATGGTGCTTATCAATAGGTTTCAGACGGCCTCTATTGTAGAGCAAGGCCGTCTGAAAGCCAAAAAAATCGCCCCACATGATGCGGGGCGCAAAAGGAACACAAACCACTACCAAAACTGTTTACATAGACAACGCTCCTATCGTGTGGTGAGCCGGATACAGTGCCTTCACCAAATCGGCCGATGAAAGCGTGAAATCATAATCTTGCTGCAAAGTCAGGCGGCCTTGCTGCGGCGTCAGCTCCAGCAGGCAGGCATTGGCGGCCTGAGTTAATGAATGTTTGCCGTGTTGCACGCGCCGTTGCAGGGCTTCGATGGCGCGGCGGTAAAGGCTGCTTTTCTGCTGCACTGCGCGGGTGGTCGCCACCCAGCTCAAACGCGCCTGTGCATCGTCTGCTTCAATCAGCAGGATGCCGGCTTGCGGATCATCAGCATCCGGCGCTTGCGGCAGCAGCACATAATATCTGCCGTCGAGGGTAACAAACGGCACTTCGCAAACTTCGGTGCAGTGGCGGCATTGGGTGGCCAGCAGGCTGCGGCAGGTTTGCTGGTGCAGCCGCAAAATATCCAGCGCGATGTGCTTGAAAATGTTTTCCGGCATTTTTCGCTCCTTTCGTTTTGCTGTGTGGCTGGACCGTTGAATGCATAGTACGCAAAAAGATTCTTATTTGCAAATGATAATTGTTATTATTTTATAATATGAATTTAATTAATTGTTTTGTAAGGGAATTAAATTTTAAATTGTTGAGTGATTTAGTCGGAAAATAGAGGGGATGATGTTTTCAGACGGCTTTGGGGAATGCGTGATAAATGCGGAGGGGCCGGGGTTGGCGGGTATTTGCGGGTATTTAAAGAACCGTCGCACCGTTCAGGCGCGGTGCCCGGTTTGAATCGCCGGATTCGGTTTCAGACGGCCTTCAAATAATGCGGGATAAACTCACCCGATAGGGCATGAACAAAACGATTGTATCCGCCGGGCTATCCAAATCATCAAAGCCGTCTGAAACCACCCGCCCAAACCGCGCAATTTTTTACTTTAGCCGCCGCTTTTAGTATGATGCGCGTGAACTTCACGAAAGCCGCATCATGAGCCAACGCCAAATCATTCTCGACACCGAAACCACCGGTCTCTACGCCCACGACGGCGACCGCATGGTGGAATTTGCCGGGCTGGAAATGAGCAACCGCCATTTCACCGACAACAATCTGCACCTCTATATGCACCCCGAGCGCGACATGCCCGAGGAAGCGGCGGCGGTGCACGGCCTCACCATTGCGGTGTTGGAAGACAAAAATGCGCCGCCGTTTGCCGAAGTGGGGCGGCAGATTGCCGATTTCCTGCGCGGTGCCGAGCTGATTATCCACAATGCCAAATTCGACGTCGGCTTTCTCGACATGGAATTTCAGCGCATGGGGCTGCCGACGGTTGCCGAGTTGGGCTGTACCGTCACCGACACGTTGGCGATGGCGCGGCAGATGTTTCCCGGCCAGAAAGCCAGCCTCGATGCTTTGTGTACCCGTTTTGAAATCGACCGCAGCAAGCGCGTGTATCACGGCGCGTTGATTGACTGCGAACTGTTGGGCGAAGTGTATCTGGCGATGACGCGCGGGCAGTTTACGCTGGCCGACAGCTTTGCCGAATCCGCAGCCGAAGCGGCGGT
>CAYVIS010000161.1:0-1427 GCA_964451565.1 uncultured Neisseria sp. | reverse complement strand
ACAAAGTCGGCCTGTTCAAATGCGGCGGCGACAGCCGTGCCGAAACCGTGCGCAACGGCGTGAACGCGCTGCTGCACAGCGGCTTGGCGGCGGCAGACGACAATATTCTGGTGCACGATGCCGCCCGCTGCTGCCTGCCCGCCGAAGCCCTCAGCCGCCTGATTGATGCGGCAGGCAACCAAGCGCAAGGCGGCATACTTGCCGTGCCCGTGGCCGACACGCTCAAACGCGCCGACGCACACGGCCGGATTGAAACCACCGTGCCGCGCGCCGGTTTGTGGCAGGCGCAAACGCCGCAACTGTTTCAGACGGCCTTATTGCAACGGGCGCTGGCGGCGGAAGATTTGAGCGCCGTTACCGATGAAGCCAGCGCCGTGGAAGCGCTGGGCATACAGCCGCTGCTGGTGGCGGGCGACAGCCGCAATTTGAAGCTGACGCTGCCGCAAGACGAACACATCGTGCGGCTGCTGCTGGCGGAGCAGATGTAGGTCGGATGCTTGTATCCGACAAACTTACCGATGAGCAGACGTAGGATGGGTGTAAACCCATCAATTCAGCTGCTACACGGATTTGATGGGTTGACACCCATCCTACGCAGGGAAATTGTAAAGTGGATGAGGCCGTCTGAAAGCGTGGCAAATACCGATGAGTCGGGCAACTGGATTGTCGGGTCGGTGCTTGGGTAGCGCAGCGGACTTGCGCAGCTACAATGACGTGTGTTCGGTTTCAGCCGTAGGTTAATCCTGTATCTGCCAAACTTGTTGATGAGCCGATGTAGGATGGGTTGACACCCATCCTACGCAGTAGATGCCGGTCGGATACGCCAAACTGAGGCCGTCTGAACGCATTGTCATCATTTTATCCGCACAACCGTATTACCATTCATTTTCAGACGGCCTCGGCCATCATAAAGGGCCGTCTGAAAAGCAAACGCAAGGAACGATTATGAATATCCGCATCGGCCAAGGTTACGATGTCCACCAACTGGTTGAAGGCCGTCCGCTGATTCTCGGCGGCGTGACCATTCCGTTTGAAAAAGGCCTGCTCGGCCATTCTGATGCCGATGCGCTGCTGCACGCGCTTACTGATGCGCTGCTCGGCGCGGCGGCTTTGGGCGACATCGGCAGCCATTTTCCCGACACCGCCGCCGAATTCAAAAATGCCGACAGCCGCGTGTTGCTGTGTGCCGCTTATCAGGCGGTGCAGGCGGCGGGGTGGCGGGTGGTGAATGTGGACAGCACCGTGATTGCGCAGCAGCCCAAGCTCGCGCCGCACATCGCCGCCATGCGCGCCAACATCGCTGCCGATTTGGGGCTGGCGGAAAACGCGGTCAACATCAAGGGCAAAACCAATGAAAAACTCGGCTACCTCGGCCGCATGGAAGCAATCGAGGCGCAGGCGGCGGTGTTGCTTGAAGCCGTCTGAAA
>CAYVIS010000160.1:0-5106 GCA_964451565.1 uncultured Neisseria sp. | reverse complement strand
AATCACGCGCTCGTTGACCACCACTTTTTTCACGTCTTTCAACTCGGGCAGCATATACATGGTATCCAGCAGGCTGCGCTCTACAATCGAACGCAGGCCGCGCGCGCCGGTTTTGCGCTCCATCGCCAGCTTGGCAATTGCGTGCAAAGCAGAAGGTAAAATCTCCAGCTCCACGCCTTCCATTGCAAACAGCGCCTGATATTGTTTCACCAACGCATTTTTCGGCTCGGTGAGGATGTTCACCAATGCGTCTTCGTCCAGCTCGGCTAAGGTGGCAATCACCGGCAGACGGCCGATTAATTCGGGAATCAGGCCGAATTTAATCAAATCTTCCGGCTCGACGGTTTCAAACAGCTCGGAAACATTGATGTTTTCATCTTTGCTGCTCACCACCGCGCCAAAGCCGATGCCGCCTTTTTCAGTGCGCTGGCGGATGACTTTCTCCAAACCTGCAAACGCGCCGCCGCAGATAAACAGGATATTGGTGGTGTCGACGTTGATAAATTCCTGATTCGGATGTTTGCGGCCGCCTTGCGGGGGCACGCTGGCCACGGTGCCTTCAATCAGTTTCAACAAGGCTTGCTGCACACCTTCGCCCGACACGTCGCGGGTAATCGACGGATTGTCGCTTTTGCGCGAAATTTTGTCGATTTCGTCGATATAAACAATGCCGCGCTGGGCTTTTTCCACGTCGAAATCGCATTTGCCCAGCAGCTTGGTGATAATCTGCTCCACGTCTTCACCAACATAACCGGCTTCGGTTAGCGTGGTGGCATCAGCCATCACAAACGGCACGTCCAGCTTGCGCGCCAACGATTGTGCCAACAGCGTTTTGCCCGAACCGGTGGGGCCGATGAGTAGGATATTGCTTTTCGACAATTCCACATTGCCGCTGCTTTTCGGGTGGCGCAGGCGTTTGTAGTGGTTGTATACCGCCACCGCCAGCGTTTTCTTGGCCTGCTCCTGGTCGATAACGTGGTCGTTGAGGTTGGCCACGATTTCTGCGGGCGTCGGCAGCTTGCCGCCTTCGTCTAAGGCCGCAGGGGCACCGCTTTCCTCATCAAACTGCCCTTGCAGCATCACGCCGCAGGTTTCCACGCATTCGTTGCAGATAAAGGCATGTTCGCCTTCAATCAGGTTTTTTACTTCATGCTCGGGCTTGCCGCAAAACGAGCAAACGTGTTTTTCGTCAGACATACTTCTCGATTCTTACAATCTAAATGTGGGAGGGCCATCGCCCGTCGAAGCAACCAGTATAATAACTATTCGCCCGATTATCAAACCCAACGGCATGCTGCAAGGCGCTGATTTTTCAGACGGCCTGTCAAGCAGCGCCGACATCATCCGGCATCGGCGCGCAACCGGCTGCCTTTTATCCTCAATATGCAACAAACGCGCCAACCCCGTGCAAACAAACGCAAAATTTCAACTACATTACTTTACAAGCTGATTATTTTTTACCACAATAGCCTTTAAACATAAATTCACATTTCCACACTGCTTCCGGGTCGAGCCGGTATAGCGCCTTCGCGCAATACCGCCAAGCACGCCTGCGCAGCGTCTTGCAACCACTCAACTTTAAACCTAGCGGAACCGATACCATGAAAATTGTTGCTATCCACAAAAAAATCATCGCCGCCTGCCTGAGCTTGGGTCTCGCAGGTGCCGCCCTTCCTGCCGCCGCCGACAACTTAGACGTGCTCGGCCAGTTTCTGGAGCAAAACTTCCCCACCGACAACGACCCGCTGGGCGCTTTCGTTACCCAAAATCCGGCCACCCAAGTGGAAGTGCAGGCTGCAATGGCCGGGCCGTTGCTGTCATCGCAATCGGCTTTGATTGTCAACGACCGCACCGGCGAAGTGTTGTATCAAAAAAGCCCCAACCTCGTGATGCCGATTGCCTCGATTTCCAAGCTGATGTCGGCGATGGTGGTATTGGATGCGGGTCAGAGCATGAGCGAACAAATCACCATCACACCTGCTGAAATCGACCGCCTCAAAGGCACTGGCAGCCGCCTCTCCATCGGCACCACCCTCACCCGAGGCGAAATGCTGCACCTGAGCCTGATGAGCAGCGAAAACCGCGCCACCCACGCGCTCGGCCGCAACTACCCCGGCGGCATGAGCGCATTTGTCGACGCCATGAACCGCAAAGCGCAAAGCCTCGGCATGGGCAACACCCGTTTTTACGAACCCACCGGCTTGGATTTCCGCAACGTCTCCACCGCCAGCGACCTGAGCAAAATGGTGCAGGCAGCCAACAAATATCCGCTTATCCGCCGCAACAGCACCTCCAACTACGGCTCGGTCTACACCAGCGCAGGCCGCCAGCAGAGTTATAAAAACTCCAACGCTTTAGTGCGCGAAGGCAGCTGGAACATCGAATTGCAGAAAACCGGCTATATCCGCGAAGCCGGCCGTTCGATGGTGGTTAAAGCCAATGTGCAGAGCCAGCCGATTACCATCGTATTGCTCAACTCACCCTCTTCACTCAGCCGTGTCAACGATGCGCGCAAAATCGAATCGTGGATGCTGCAACGCCGCTCTTAACCGCGTCTGACTACTATTAAAGAGCAAAGGCCGTCTGAAAACATTTTGCTTTCAGACGGCCTTTGATTCAATCAAGCCCTTGCCAGCGTTCCATTGCGAGCGTTTATTCCGGCATAGAACCGTCGTTTTGATACAGCGTAAACAAAGGCACGCCTTTTTCGCGCATGGTTTTACCGCCGGGCAAATCGGTGAATTCCAAAATCGCCGCCGCTTCCACCACTTCACCGCCCAATTTGCGGATTAATTCCACGCCCGCCTGCATGGTGCCGCCCGTGGCCACCAAATCATCGACCAGCAGCACGCGTGCGCCCTCTTGAATCGCATCGGTATGAATTTCTACCGTCGCCTCGCCGTATTCCAGCGCATAACTTTGCGACAGCGTATCAAACGGCAGCTTGCCTTTTTTGCGGATCGGCACGAAACCCACATTCAGCTGATAAGCCAGCGCCGCGCCAATGATAAAACCACGCGCATCCAAGCCCGCCACCACGTCAATTTTCTGCCCCATATAGCGGTAAACCATCAAATCCACCAGCAGGCGGAAATATTCCGGGCTTTGCAAAACCGGCGTAATATCATGAAACAAAATGCCTTTTTTCGGCCAATTCGGCACCTTGCGGATTTTATCGGCCAGCGCCGCCACGCCCATGACGTCAGGATGAGTCAACATACAGATTCCTTTTCATATCAAAACAGCATTCGGACAGCGCCGAAACCGTATTCTAACTCATTATTGTAGCAAACTTTCCATTGCCGCCAAACAGCCCGTTGTCGGCGCATCTGCCGATGTGGCATAATACAAGCAGTATCAAAACACTTGGACACATCATGCGCAGCATCAGCAAAGGCCATATCTTTATTATTTCCGCCGCCTCCGGCACCGGCAAAACCACGCTGGTCTCGCGCCTGCTCAAGCATCATGAAGACATCCGTGTCTCCGTTTCCCACACCACCCGTGCTCCGCGCCAAGGCGAAGTACACGGCCAGCATTATTACTTTGTCGATACCGGAAAATTCGAAGCCCTGATTGGCGAAAGCGCGTTTTTGGAACACGCCAAAGTGTTCGACAACTATTACGGCACCAGCGTCGAGGGCGTCAATATCCTGCTGGAACAAGGTTACGACGTTATTCTTGAAATCGACATCCAAGGCGCCGAACAAGTGCGCCGCGCCCTGCCCGATGCCTGCAGCATCTTCATCCTACCGCCCTCTTTCCAAGTGCTGGCCGAACGGCTGGCCGGACGCGGCACCGACAGTATTGAAATCATTGAAAAAAGGCTCAGCAAAGCCCGCCACGAAATCGAGCAGGCATTTTTGTTTGACTACATTGTGGTCAACGAAGATTTGGTCAGCGCCGAAATCGATTTGGTGCACATCATCAAATCCTACCGCTTGAAACAAGCCTCGCAACAACCATTTATCGAAAACCTGTTGGAAAATTCCTGAAAATTAGCGACAATACACCCAAGCATTTATCCGGAATAGCCAACGTTTCCCCCGAAGCAAAAGCATCGGGCGCCGTATATTTACCCGCTGCCCGCCCCGCGCCTATCCGGCAACAACCCTTAATCCCCTTATTTATTTTGAAAGAAAACACCAAATGGCACGTATTACCGTAGAAGACTGCGTCGGCAAAATCCCCAACCACTTCGACCTCACCCTCACCGCCGCCCGCCGCGCCCGCCAACTCGAAAACGGCACCGCACCGCTGGTAGACGACATCCGCAACAACAAACCCACCGTCACGGCTCTGCGCGAAATCGCCGCCGGCCAAATCGGCACCGAGATGCTGACCCGCAACAAATAATATAATACCAAAGGCCGTCTGAATGCCTGCACCCAAGCCCACTGCCCCCTACGACGCCCTCACTGCCGAAGCGCGCGACTTATTGTTCCGCACGGCAGCGTATTTGGGCGACGAAGAACAAGCGCTGCTTGAAAAAGCCTGCGCCTACGCTTTTCATGCCCACGACGGCCAAACCCGCAAAAGCGGCGAACCCTACATCACCCACCCCTTGGCAGTAGCCACCCAGCTGGCCATTTGGCACATGGACATCCAAGGCCTGTGCGCAGGCGTTATGCACGATGTTTTAGAAGACACCGGCGTAACCAAATTGGAAATGACCGCCGAATTCGGCGACACCATCGCCGAAATGGTTGACGGCCTTTCCAAACTCGAAAAGCTCGAATACGACAGCCAGGCCGAACATCAGGCCGAAAGTTTCCGCAAGCTGATTTTGGCGATGACCAAAGACATCCGCGTCATCGTCATCAAACTTTCCGACCGCCTGCACAATATGCGTACCTTAGGCTCGATGCGTCCCGAAAAACGCCGCCGCATCGCCCAAGAAACGCTGGAAATCTACGCCCAAATCGCCAACCGCATCGGTCTCAACAATGCCTATCAGGAATTGCAGGATTTATCCTTCCAAAACCTGCACCCGCGCCGTTACGAAACCCTGCACAAAGCCATGAAGGCCAGCCGCCGCAACCGCCGCGACGTCGTCGGCAAAGTCTTGCGCGCCTTCAGCCAACGCCTGGTGAGTGCCAACATCGA
>CAYVIS010000159.1:0-5113 GCA_964451565.1 uncultured Neisseria sp. | reverse complement strand
GCAGGCCAACTCGATTGTGGCGGCCACCGAAGCGGCTTGGGGCTGGAACAAACATGCCGTCGGCGTGGCATTGGTGATTCTGACCGCGCCGATTATTTTCGGCGGCATCAAGCGTGTGTCGAAAGTGGCTGAGGCGGTGGTGCCGATTATGGCGGTGGCCTATATGGCGATGGCGCTGTTTGTGATTGCCACTAATTTGAGCGCGGTGCCGCATGTGTTCGGCCTGATTTTCGACAATGCCTTCAAATTTGAAGCGGCGGGCGGCGGCCTGCTCGGTGCGATGATTTCGCAGGCGATGATGGTCGGCATCAAGCGCGGCCTGTATTCGAATGAAGCGGGTCAGGGTTCGGCGCCGAACGCGGCGGCGGCGGCGGAAGTGAAACATCCGGTGAGCCAAGGCATGATTCAGATGCTGGGCGTGTTTGTCGACACCATCATCGTGTGTTCGTGCACGGCGTTTATCCTGCTGCTGTCGAATGTGCACAACACCACCGATTTGAGCGGCGTGCAGCTGACGCAGGCGGCGATTGTGAGCCATGTCGGCGCTTGGGGCGCGGATTTCTTGGCGGTGGTGCTGTTTATGTTTGCCTTCTCGTCGGTCATCGGCAACTATGCTTACGCCGAATCCAACGTGCAGTTTATCAAGAGCCATTGGCTGATTCTCACCATCTTCCGCATGATGGTGCTGGGCATGGTGTATTTTGGCTCGGTCAACAGCGTGCCGCTGGTGTGGGACATGGCCGATTTGTCGATGGGCATTATGGCGCTGATTAACTTGATTGCGATTCTGGCGCTGTCGCCGCTGGTGTTCCTGCTGCTGAAAGACTACAACACCAAGCTGAAAATGGGCAAAGAGCCTGAATTCAAGCTCTCTGAGCATCCGGGTTTGAAACGCCGCATCAAATCGGATATTTGGTAAGTTTACAATATGAGCAAGGCCGTCTGAAAGCAAACGTTCAGACGGCCTTTTTGATAGACGCTCAAATGCAGAAATCCTGCGGGGCGTTGCCGCCCGCCTCGGCCAGCGGCGCGGCCTGCAAGCGGTATTGGCGCGGCGTTTGGCCGTAATGCTGCTTGAACACGCGCGCAAAATGCGATTCGGTTTGAAAGCCCGTGGCCAGCGCAATCTGCAACACGCTGTCGGCATGCGTGCGCAAATACACCGCCGCCTGCCGCAAACGCGTCTGCATCACAAATTGATGCGGGCTCTGCCCCAAGGCCGTCTGAAACACGCGCATAAACTGCGCACGCGACAAATGCACATAATCGGCCATTTTCTCCACCGTCCACGCTTCGGCGGGGTCGGCCATCACCGCCGCCAATAAAGGCCGCAAACGCGTATCCTGCCGCCCGCGCAGCAACCCCGGCGGCGGATTCTGCCACGGCTGCTGCTGCCAGCAATAGCGTATCAGCCACACCATCAGCGCCTGCGACAAACCGTTAATCACGCTATGGCCGCCTTCTTCGTTTTCCGCCAAGGCCACTTCCAGCTGCAACAGTTTCACCCACGCGCGCAACTGCGGCAGCTGCTGCCACGGCACCACCACCGCCTGCGGATAGTGTTCCAAAAAATCGCCGAGCAGCCCCGCGCCGGGCAGATAATCGAAGCGGCCGCAGAGCATGCCCAAATCCTCACGCCCCTCGCCGTTGCCCTTCAGCGTCCACGCGCCTTTGCGGCAGGCCGTCAGCGGCATTTCTTCGCCATTGCCGTTGAAATCGCTGATTTGGTGCTCGCCGCCTTTGGGCAGAAACACCAAATCACCGGCATAGAGCCGCTGCGGCGCGGCATCAGGCAGCTGCAGCATGCCCGTGCCCGACACCACAATATGCACATACGCCCGCCCTTCTTTCGCCGGGTGGTGCAGCCGCCAACGCCCGCGCACCAGACATTGCGTGTCGATGGCCGCCGTCATTTGGGCGTATTCCAGCAGTTTGTCCAACATATTATTCATTAATCTCATCCCATGATGCGCATTTTGCACTTAAAAACGAGCTTATCAGATAATTTCTCTGTCTCCAACAGGCGCACAATCAAGCCATACCCGGTTTAACCGATTTCATTGAGGAGGTTTTATGTTTTTGGATTGGAAACAACACGCAACATTGGTGAAAAAAGCATTCGGCAAACTCGGCGGCAAACACCCGCGCATGCTGCAGGCTTACCAATCGCTGGAGCAGGCCGCCGCCGCTGAAGCGCTTGATGCCAAAACCCGCGAACTGATTGCGCTGGCCGTGGCCGTGACCACCCGTTGCGAAAGCTGCATCAGCGTGCACGCCGAAGCGGCGGTGAAAGCCGGTGCCACCGACAGTGAAGTGGCCGGCGCATTGGCCACCGCCATTTCCCTCAACGCAGGCGCGGCCTACACCTACTCGCTGCGGGTGATGGAAGCTGTGGAAACACATCGCAGCAACTCATAATAAAAAGAAAAAACACAACAACACATTAAGTTAGGAAGAAAATTTTCAACCTGTAAATAACGTGAAAGGATTGACAATGGATTTCTACCGCAACTTAATCAACAAACTGGCCAATTCCGAGCAACTGGGCGTGCATTTGTGCCGCATCGGCATCGCCGTGGTGTTTTTATGGATCGGCTGGCTGAAATTTATTCCGTATGAAGCCGACAGCATTGTGCCGTTTGTCGCCAACAGCCCGTTTATGTCGTGGCTGTATAACGACCCGCTCAACTACCTGCAATATATGAACCACGAAGGCGCGCTGATTCCCGAACACCGCGTTTGGCATGAAGCCAACAACACCTACGGCTACTCCAACGGCCTCGGCGTGGTGGAAATCGCTTTTGCGCTGCTGCTGTTGGCACACTACATTTCCCCCAAAGTGGGCTTGTTTGGCGCGCTGATGTGTTTTCTGACCCCGTTTGTCACCTTTACCTTTTTGGTGTTTACACCTGAAACCTGGGTGCACGGTGCCGATGCCCACACCGGCTTCCCCTACCTTTCCGGTGCCGGCCGCTTGGTATTGAAAGACATCATGATGCTGGCCTGCGGTTTTGTGGCAATGGTGGATTCGGCCAAAGCCATCCGCAAACAGTCGCTGCCGCAACACAGCGCCGGATAATGACGCTGCACAGGCAATAAACAAAGGCCGTCTGAAAGAAAATTTTCAGACGGCCTTTGCTTTTTTACGGCTTTGCAGCAATATCGGGGCAAAGGCGTGGCTTTAAACGTTGCCGAAGCCGAAACATTCCGGGCTCCTGCCTGCGCAGGAGCGACGGAAAAAATGGCTGCCAACCCCAACCATCGCACCCGCGCAGGCGGGTGCCCGGTCTGAACCGCAGGTTCAGTTTCAGACGGCCTTTTGGTTTTTTACGGCTTTGCAGCAACGTTGGTGCAAAGGCAAAGGCGTGGCTTTAAACGTTGCCGAAGCCGAAGCATTCTAGGCGCCTGCCTGCGCAGGAGCGACGGCGAAAAGGGCTGCCGACACAGAACCATCGCACCCGCGCAGGCGGGTGCCCAGTCTGAACCGCAGGTTCAGTTTCAGACGGCCTTGCAACAACCAACGCCCATTCAAAGCCAATCCGCCTTACAGCGCCGGTGCCACCGCTTTCAAATAGTTCAACGCGATAAACTGTTTGTCCGCATCCACTTCCGCCACCGCAAGCTTCATTTGCGATTTGGGCAGCGCGTCAAACGGAATGCCGGTGGCGCGGGCGACCAGCGGCAGGCCGTCGATACGCACCAAATCGTCTTTCAACAGCGTGGCAGTCAGCTCTTTGATGTTTTGCTGCTGCAGATACACCAAGCTCCAATAGCTTTCCATCTGGCGCTGGAAATCGGCGTAGGCGGAATAGGCGGTGTCGAAATCGCGCAGCGCGGCAAACAAATCGGCATCGTTTTTCTGAAACAGCGGCGCGGCTTCGGGGTCGATGAGGCTGATGAGCTGCTTTTGGTTGATGTAGTCGGCGGCGCGGCGCAGCGGCGAGGTGAACCAGCCGTAATGCTGCACGCCCATGCCGATGTGCGGCTCGGATTGGGTGCTCATGCGCACTTTGCCGGCGGGCTGCACGCGGAAAAGGCCGGGCAGCTCGGCTTCATCGAGCATTTGCGCCCAAGTGCTGTTGGCCAGAATCATCATCTCGCTCACCAGCGTGTCGATGGGCGAACCACGCTCGCGGCGGCCGACCGACACCGTGCCGTCATCCGCCAGCTCGATGCTGTAATCGTATTGCGGCGCGCGCTCGGGCTCGTATTTGCCGCGTGCTTTTTGGCGGGCGATAGCGAATTGGTGCAGCCAAATCAAATCGTGATGATGGGCAAACATCGCTTCGCCTTCGGCATCCAGCCCGTTTTCGGCGTTGAAATGCGACTCGATGGCCTGAATGCGCAGGTTTTCGGCGATGTTCACCGCTTCGATTTTACACACCGGCGCACCGATATTGAATTCGGCATCCACATCGAAATAAATGCTGATGGCGGGGCGGTAAGCGCCGGCATCAAGGCTGAAAGCGGCAATCCAGTTGTCGGGCAACATGGTGATTTTGTCGCCGGGGAAATATACCGTGCTTTGGCGCGCGGCGATGGTTTTTTCGATGTCGCTGCCCGACTCGATGGCGAGCGAGGGTGCGGCGATGTGGATGCCGACGCGTTTACTGCCGTTGCCCAAGTCGGTGAGGCTGAGCGCATCGTCGACTTCGGTGGTGGTTTCATCGTCAATCGAGAAAGCCTGCACATCGGCGCGCGGCAATTCGGCCAAGGCGGGCACGGGCAATTCGGCAAACGCAATGCCGCGCGGGAAATGTTTCATTTCAAAACCGTCGCGCAGGTATTGCGGAATCGAAGCCACGCCGCCGCTTTGCTGCGCCAAGGCCAGCGGCGACAGCTTCATGGCGTCGGCGGCTTTGGTGAAGGCTTTGTAGGTAAGTGCTTGTTTGTCGGGCGCGTGTAGAATGGTTTTCAAATCGGCGGCGATTTCAGACGGCAGGCCGCCCTGCTGCAACTCGGCCGCCCAAGCTTCGATTTGCGCATCTTGCTGCTTTTTGCGCTCGATGGCGGCCAGCGCCTGCTTGAGGGTTTCTTCGGGTGCGGCTTTGAAGATGCCTTTGGCTTTTTTGTAGAAATACATCGGCGCGGCATACAGCGCCATCAGCGTGGC
>CAYVIS010000158.1:0-5128 GCA_964451565.1 uncultured Neisseria sp. | reverse complement strand
CTGCCTGATTACTATTCCGAAACCGTTTTCATACCCATTCGAAAAAATAAGCTAACAAGGCGGCGAGCCGAAAACAGTACGGCCAGGCGGGCCAACGCAGTTAGGTTATTTTTTTTGCATCGGTATCAGACGGCCTCTGCCGCTTTGGCAAACTCAAGAGACAATATGGCAATCCAATGGTATCCCGGCCACATGCACAAGGCCAAAAAAGCCATTATCGAGCGCTTGAAAAGCGTGGATATGGTGATAGAAGTGCTCGACGCGCGCCTGCCCGCATCGAGCGAAAACCCGCTTTTGGCCAAGCTTTCCGCCGACAAGCCCAAGCTGAAAATATTAAACAAACAAGATTTGGCCGACCCCGAGCGCACCGATATCTGGCTGGCCGAATTCCAAAGCCGCCCCCACACCAACGCCATTGCGCTCGATGCATCCGACCGCAGTGCCGCCGCCAAAATGATAGCAGCCTGCCGCAAGCTTGTGCCGCACCGCAAAGGCATTGAAAAGCCCTTGCGCGTGCTGATTTGCGGCATTCCCAACGTGGGCAAATCCACTCTGATTAACGGCATGCTCGGCAAAAAAAGCGCCAAAACCGGCAACGAGCCCGGCATCACCAAAGCCGAGCAGCGCCTGTTTCTCGCCGACGACTTTTGGCTTTACGACACCCCCGGCATGCTGTGGCCGAAAATCATTGTTGAAGAAAGCGGCTATAATTTGGCCGCCAGCGGCGCAGTGGGGCGCAACGCGCTTGATGAAGAAGTGGTGGCACTTGAGCTGCTCGACTATCTGCGCCGCCATTACCTGCCGCTTTTACAGGCGCGCTATCAGGCCGACAAAGATGCCAGCAGCCATTGGCGCGACGATGAATGGCTAGACTGGATAGGCAGAAAGCGCGGCGCACTCTTGCCCGGCGGCCGCATCAACCACCAAAAAGCCGCCGAAAACACGCTCACCGATTTTCGCGACGGCCAAATCGGCCGCATCACGCTGGAAACCCCGCACCAATGGGAAGCGTGGCTGAAAAAAGCCCGCCAAAACGAAGCGGCGCTAAAAGCCGCACGCGAAGCCAAAAAAGCCGCGCGTAAAGGGTAAAATATTTTCAGACGGCCTATTGATTTAATGAGGCCGTCTGAAAACTATATCGAGAGGGGAATTCATGAGAAATCGTCCGAAAACCATACAGATTTACCTGCCGTTCGGCGACCCGCGCAACATTCGTTTTGCGGGAATGACTAACGGTATTATGCGTTTGGTCGAAATTCCGCGCCTGCGTTTGGAAAACTTTTTTCAAATGGATGAAGCGCAGCATATGGGTGTTTATTTTCTAGTTGGTGCGAGTGAAGAGAGCGATAAACCCGCTGTGTACATCGGCCAAACCAGTGATTTGGTAGCGAGGTTAAAAAGTCATAATAGAGATAAAGAATTTTGGCAGCGAGCATTTGTTGCGGTATCGTTGACGCAAAATTTGACCGCAGCCCACACGTTGTATTTGGAAAAATTACTGATTCAACGAGTGGCTCAGGTTGGCCGTTATGCCTTACATAATGGTAATAGTGGCAGCCAAAGTATTCAAACACCGGATTGGATTTGCGCCGATTGCGAAGATATTTTTGAAAATATTGATACCTTATTAACCACGCTCAATCAACCGATGCTGGAGCCATTGATGCCTATGAATAGTAATAGGCTGCCTGAAAAGACAATGGTTCAAGTAAAAGAAGATGTAGAATCAGCCTCTGAGCCAGTACGCTTTTATTGTAAAGGACTGAATGCAGATGCTTATGGTTATTATACCGATGAAGGTTTTGTCTTGCAGGCGGGTTCTTTGTTACGTAAACAAGCAGTAGCTTCTTTAGGTGATGCGGCGGTTCGGATTCGGACGGAATGGTTACAGCAAGGGTTGTTGTTGGAAGAGAGTCCACAGCAGTTGAAGTTGACCGAAGAAATGCTGTTAAATCAGCCCAGTACGGCTTCGCAAGTTGTGTTAGCACGCCCCAGTAATGGCTGGGTAGAATGGAAAACTGCTACAGGCCAAACTTTGGATGAATGTTATCGCCGATAAATGTGGTTGGAGTGTTATCAAAATGAAACCTGTATATTTATTAATAGCATGCAGCCTGTTCACCGCCTGCGCCAACGTTTCAGACGGCCAAACCGTGCAGGTATATAAACATGACGGCTCGCGCCAATGCCAAGGCGCAGGTGTGTCTGCCGAAGCGATGCAGCAGGAGCTGGCCGGCATCCGCGTTTACGCTGCCGAAAAAAGTATGCTGAAAGACGTGGCGTTTCCCGCTGTGTGTGGCGGCGGCACCGGCGATATCAATGTTTACACCATTGATGCGAAAAACCAAACCGCTGCCGAACAGCGCGGTTTTCATGTGTTGAACCAAAAGAGTTACCCCGTTTCAGACGGCCTGCCGATTAAAGGCCGTCTGAAAGCCCGATAAACTATGAACGACAAACTCGCCCCCGATGCGCTGATTGAAGCCGCATTGATGACCCAAATCGAGCCGCTGAGCGAGCGTGCGATGCGCGAATTGTGTGTGCCGCCGCTGTCGGCTGACAAGCTGATTGACGTGTTGTCCACCCTCAAAGCCCGTTGGCACAACCGCGCGCTGCAATTGGTGCACACCCATGAAGGCTGGCGCTTCCAAATTGACGCGCGTGCGTTCGAGCGGCTCGGCAGCCTGCAGGAGCAGCGCGCGCCGCGCTATTCGCGTGCGGTGATGGAAACGCTGGCGATTATCGCTTATCAGCAGCCGGTAACACGCGGCGATATTGAAGGCATCCGTGGCGTGGCCGTTTCCAGCAATGTGATGCAGACGCTGCAAGACCGCGGTTGGATTGAAGCCATCGGCCATCGCGACACCGTCGGCCGTCCGGCTTTATGGGCGACCACCGAAGCCTTTTTGACCGATTTGCAGCTCGGCGATTTGACCGAACTGCCTCCATTGACCGAACTCGGTGAGTTGGTGTTGCCCGATTTGATGGATACGCCGCCGACGGGTGATGAAGAAGAAAATGCCGGAGATGATGTGCCTGAAGTGCCGCCACAGGCAGATGATGCGCCGTTGTTGAATTGACGGTCGCTAGAGGTAGGATGGGTTGACACCCATCCTACGAGCCTGTCAATAAGCAATACTATTTAACCCATCCTGCCGCAATGGGGCATCCTGAATACCTATCAATCGATATCAGCATACCCCGCCGCAGAAGAACCGTTTTCATCCCGAAAACGCGTTAGGAGAACCGAAATGAAAAGCAAACAACCCACCAGCAAACGCGAATTCCGTGACGGTGGCAGCAGCAAAAAACCTGCCGCTAAAAAGCCGCATGCCAAGCGTTCAGACGGCCTGAAAGCCGCCAAACCGAACAAGCCTGAGTTTAAAGGCAAGGCGCAGGCAGAAAGCAAAGTAGAGCAGGGTGCACCGAAAACCCGTGCCACCCGCGCCAAAAAGCTGATTGTGCGTGCGCCGAACCAGAAAATCCAAGAGCGCGCCCGTGATTTGAAAGACAAACGTGTCGACAGCGAATACCTCGAGCCGGAGCGTTTGCAAAAAGTGCTGGCCGCCTCGGGCGTGGGTTCGCGCCGCGAGATGGAGGAATGGATTACGCAGGGCATGGTCAAGGTCAACGGCAAAGTGGCGCAGTTGGGCGACAAAGTGGCGCCGGGCGACCATGTGCAGGTGAAAGGGCAAAACATCAACCTCAAATGGGCCGACCGCCTGCCGCGCATCATTCTGTATTACAAACAGGAAGGCGAAATCGTGTCGCGCGACGACCCGCAAGGCCGCGTCAGCATTTTCGACCGCCTGCCGCAAGCCGCCAGCAGCCGTTGGGTGGCCATCGGCCGTCTCGACATCAATACCAGCGGCCTGCTGATTCTCACCACTTCGGGTGAGTTGGTGCAGCGTTTCGCGCATCCGAGCTTTGAAGTGGAACGCGAATACGCCGTGCGCGTGTTGGGCGAAATGAGCACCGAGCAAATGAAAATGCTCACCGAAGAGGGCGTGATGCTGGAAGACGGTTTGGCCAAAGTCGAACGTATCTACGAGCAGGGCGGCGAGGGCGTGAACAAGTGGTATAACGTGGTGATTAAAGAAGGCCGCAACCGCGAAGTGCGCCGCATTTTCGAGAGCCAAGGGCTGACCGTGAGCCGCCTTGTGCGCGTCGGCTTCGGCCCCATCGGTCTGCCAAATCGTTTGAAACGCGGCCAGTTTTATGAGTTGAACCCCGCTGAAGTGGCCAATATTCTGAAATGGGCGGATATGCCGCTGCCGGGCGAACGCCGTCGCCGTTCTTGAGTGGTTTGTGTCGTGATTGAATATAGGCCGTCTGAACGCGTTCAGACGGCCTATATAGTGGATTAGATTTGAACCAGTACAGCGTTAGCTCGCCTTGCCGTACTAGGTGTACTGTCTACGGCTCCCCGCCTTGTCCTGATTCAAATCTAATCCACTATATTCATGTTGCAACCGGATTAGCCGGAAGTTTGATACAAAAAAAGCAGCGCTCACAAGGCTGCTTTTTTTGAAGGAACGGGCTTATTCGTCCAGATTCAACACGGCGGAGGTGTAGACGTCCTGCACGTCGTCGAGATCTTCCAGCGCGTCAATCAGCTTCTGCATTTTTTGTGCTTCTTCGCCGCTCAATTCGGTTTCGTTTTGCGCGCGCATGGTTACGTCGCCGTCTTCCGATTTAAAGCCTGCGGTTTCCAATGCGGCCTTGACGTCTGCCCAATCGTTGGGGGTGGTGATGACTTCGATGGAGCCGTCGTCGTTGGTGGCAACGTCTTCCGCACCGGCTTCCAGCGCGGCTTCCATCAGCGCGTCTTCGTCGACATCGGGTGAGAAGAGCAGGTAGCCTTGGTGTTCGAAATTGAAGGCTACGCAGCCGTCGGTGCCGAGGTTACCACCGTTTTTGGTGAAGGCGTGGCGCACGTCGGCGACGGTGCGGGTTTTGTTGTCGGTGAGGCAGTCGACCATCAGCGCCGCGCCGCCGATGCCGTAGCCTTCGTAACGCAATTCGATGTATTCGGCGCCTTCCAGATTGCCGGTGCCTTTGTCGATGGCGCGCTGCACGTTGTCTTTGGGCATGTTGGCATCCCAGGCTTTGTCCATGGCCAGGCGCA
>CAYVIS010000157.1:0-5195 GCA_964451565.1 uncultured Neisseria sp. | reverse complement strand
TTGTCGGCCAAGACGAAACCGAACAAGGCATCCGCGCCTGGCTCAACCTCGGCCATACCTTCGGCCATGCCATCGAAGCCGAAATGGGCTACGGCAACTGGCTGCACGGCGAAGCCGTCGCCGCCGGTATGGTGCTCGCCTGCCGACTCTCCGAACAACTCGGCCATCTAGACAGCAACGACACCGCCCGCCTCACCACCCTACTGCAACAGGCCAAACTGCCCGTCGAGCCGCCACGCTTTGCGTTCGACCGCTGGATTGAACACATGCAGCATGACAAAAAAGTCAGCAGCGGCATCATGCGCTTTATCGGCCTCAACCGCTTGGGTGAAGCCAATATCACCGACGTCACCGACCCGGCCATCCTGCAACGCACCCTGCAGCCTTATCTGCCCTAAAACGCACCATCTCATTGATGATTCAACTTTCAGACGGCCTTGCCAAACGATTGTCCAAGGCCGTCTGAATCCAAGTATTGATTTTCAAAACAACTGTCAAGCCAGCTAATCACTTGAGCAATACTATAAAAACCAGCTCAATAATCGACAGGCCGAGACCTTTGCAAAATTACTATGTGAATCATCGCCAACATTCAATTCCGTCATTACGATGTCACCTCAATAATTCAGCCCGAGGCCGTCTGAAACATGGAATATGCTTACCGTCAAACGATTGGGCTACCGGAGCCAACCCTGCCATACCGTGCGGATACGTCAAAAAATGGAAGATTCGATCAGATTAACTCGCTAGCAGCGTACCGGCTTTCAGACGGCCTTCCCATACCGATTTGTTCAAAATCAAATATTTAAGCGATTCACACAGCAAACCGCTTATTTATATTAAGATAAAGCATCCTCTGCACACGATTTTCCGGGAAACACGATGAACATACATCCGTTTGAAAACCTGTTTGCCCCGCAACACATCATCGTCGTCGGTGCCAGCGAGCGTGCCGACAGCCTTGGTGAAGCCGTATTTGCCGCACTGTTGCGCACGCCGTTTCAAGGCAGGCTCACGCCGGTCAATCTGCGTCATAAAAGCGTGGGCGGCATCAAAGCCTACCCCAACATCAGCCGCATACCCGAACCAGCCGATGTTGTACTGATACTGACCCCGCCCGCCAGCTATGAAGCCTTATTTAAAGCCTGCCACAAAAAGCAAATCGCCCATATCGTTTTAATCCAAGACTGGGAAAGCCAAAGCGCCGAAATGTTGGCACAAACCCGTGCCGCCATCGACAAAGCCACCGCACTCGGATTAAACATCACCGCCTGCACGTCGGCTGCTATCCAAACGCCCGTGCTCGGGCTGAACTGCGGCATCTATCCTGCCTATCCGAACGCGGGCGACATTGCGATTATCAGCTGGCATGCCGCCACCGGCGCTACGGCCACCTCTATTCTGAGCCGTGCCAAACTCGGCCTGTCGCGCCACATCAGCCTCCAACCCGGCTTAAACACCACCATTTCCACACCGTTACTGGACTGCCTGGAACAAGACCCAGCCACACGCTTGGTGATACTCGAATACCACCCTCACGAACCCTTGCGCGATTTATTCAGCGCCATCCGCCATCTTTCCCGCCAAAAATCGGTCATCCTCCATTGCAGCCACTATACCGATGAAGAAGAGCAAGCCATTCTGCGCCACCTTTCGCGCTATGCCAGCTTTATCCCAACATTTACCGCCGATGAGCTGCTGGCCGCCGTCCACGCCCTTTCTTGCGCTAAAGCCGATGCCAAAAAGCTGCATGTCATCGCCAATACGCCCTGCGGCTGGCTGCAATCGCAAGCAGAAAAACTGGGCATTTCCCTTCAAATGGCCGCGCCGCATCCAAGGCCGTCTGAAAACCACAACGGCTATATCGGCAGCAATCCCGGCGCCCTCCATTACCGCGGTCTGGCCGACAGCAACCTGCAAAGCCAGCACACCGAAGCCTTGCTTGCCATCGTGGTACCGACCGCCCGCCAAAACGAAGCCGAAATCACCCGCAGTCTGCAACAATTACAACAGCAACACCGCAAACCTCTTTTTATCAGCAGCCCGCTTTCAGACGGCCTTTTGCAATTCCGCAACACCCGCCAGGCGCTGCGTGCCTATTATTATCTGCACCACAACCACGAATTAAAACGGCTACGCATCGAAACCGCCAAACCGCAACCCGGATACGTAAAAACACCTGATTTGACTACCACTCAAACCGACGACAACGCCACGCTATTGCAAGCGCTCCATTTACCCGAAGCTCATACCACCGGTCAGCAACCCGATACCGCACTACATTTCTACCGTCACCCGCGTTACGGCGCAGTCTTGTCTGCCCGCAGCGCCGCGCAGCGTATGGCTTTGCTGCCGCCCTTCAATACCTTGCAGGCCGAACGGCTGATACAGCAGTTCAACCTCAAACGCCAGCAAAAAACCATTTACCAATTCCTGCACAGCCTCAACAGCGTGGTCGCCGACATGCCCCGGATTGCCGAACTCAACCTCCGCTGTCACCCCGACCTTGCCGCCACCGACATCACCCTGTCGCCACCGGAATACAACGCCGCCAACCTGCGCGCACCCTACCCCACAGCCCAACAGCCCATAACCACCCTCAAAAACGGCCAAACCGCCGTTATCCGCCCGCTAACACCGGAAGATGCGGAAGCCGAACAAAATTTTGTGCAGAATCTGTCCGACAAAAGCCGCCAAAGCCGCTTTATGGCGCACATCAAAGAACTCAGCCAGAGCACACTGGCCAGCTTCTGCAACCTCGACTACCATCGTGAAGGCGCATTTGCCGCTGTGGCCGACGACGGCACTTTTCTCGGCGTCAGCCGCTTCAGCTGCATCCAATACCCGGTTTCCTGCGAATTCGGCATCAGTGTGGCCGAAAACATGCACGGTCAAGGTCTGGCAACCAAATTGATGCACGAAATCATCGCCCTCGCCCGCCACCAAGGCTATGCGCGCATGACCGCTGAAATCCTCAAAACCAACACCGCCATGCTGAAACTGGCCGAGAAACTCGGTTTCATCCTCACCCCGTCGCCGCATGACGGTGAATTATGCGAAGCCGTGCTCGACCTTTTCTCACCGAGAAACAACAATAAACGTAAAAGCGGACAATAAATGCTTGCACAGCAACCGCAAATTACTCTAAAATTAACGGTTTTCTATATATCCGATTTTCACAGAAGGAATCAACATGGTAGTTATCCGTTTAGCCCGTGGTGGCTCTAAACACCGCCCGTTCTTTAATGTTGTGGTTGCCGACTCACGCAACCGCCGTGATGGCCGCTTCATCGAGCGCGTAGGCTTCTACAACCCCGTTGCCAACGAAAAACAAGAACGCGTACGCCTGAACGCCGAACGCCTGAACCACTGGGTAGCCCAAGGCGCGCAAATGAGCGATGCCGTTGCCAAGCTGGTTAAAGAGCAACAAGCCGCAGCCTAAGCAAGCAAGACACCACTGCCATGACCGACACTCAACAACGGGTAGCCATGGGCTACATCAAAGGCGTATTCGGCGTCAAAGGCTGGCTCAAAATCGCCGCCAATACCGAATACACCGACAGCCTGCTGGACTACCCCGAGTGGCAGTTAACCAAAGACGGTCAGGTGTTAAACGTCACCCTCGAATCCGGCAAAACCGCCAACGGCGAATTGCAGGTTAAATTTGAAGGTATCGACGACCGCGATCAAGCGTTTGCCTTGCGCGGCTACACCATCGAAATTCCGCGCGAAGCCTTCCCGCCTGCCGAAGAAGACGAATATTACTGGGCAGATTTAATCGGCATGACCGTGATTAACCGCGAGGGCATCGAGCTGGGCAAAGTCGTCAAGCTCATGGAAACCGGCGCCCACGATGTATTGACGGTAAACGGCGAATACGGCCAAAAGCTGATTCCCTTCGTTTCCCACTACATCGACCAAGTGGATGCCGAACAAAAAACCATTACCGTTGACTGGGGTTTGGACTACTGATGCAGATTCAGGCCATCACCCTGTTTCCGGAAATGTTTGCCGCCATCACCGACCACGGTGTAACCGGACGGGCACTCAAACAGGCAATCTGGTCGTTTGAAGCCATCAATCCGCGCCGTTTCGCCGACAACAAACTCGGCTACATCGACGACCGCCCTTTCGGCGGCGGCCCCGGCATGATTATGATGGCACCGCCCCTGAAAGCCGCATTGGATGAAGCCCGCAAAAGCCACCAAGGCAGCAGCAAGACCGTTTACCTCAGTCCGCAAGGCATGCCGCTGAGTCATCAGAAAGCCGTCGAACTGGCCACACTGGATAATCTGGTGTTACTGTGCGGCCGCTACGAAGGCATAGACGAGCGGCTTTTGCAGCAAGAAGTAGATGAAGAAATCTGCATCGGCGATTTCGTGGTATCCGGCGGCGAATTGCCCGCTATGATGCTGATGGATGCCGTATTGAGATTGATACCCGGCGTATTGGGCGACATGCAGTCAGCCGAGCAAGATTCATTTGCCGACGGCCTGCTCGACTGCCCCCACTACACCCGCCCGATAGAATTTCAGGGCATGGCCGTACCCGACGTATTGCGTTCGGGCAACCATGGCCTGATAGCCGAGTGGCGTTTGAAACAAGCGCTGCAACGCACTTTAGCGCGCCGCCCCGATTTATTGGAAAAGCGCGATTTGACCCCACAGGAATCCAGACTCTTGCAGCAAATTCAGCAAGAGGAACGGGAATCCCATTATAACTAGGACCAAAAATGAACCTGATTCAACAATTAGAGCAAGAAGAAATCGCTCGCCTGAACAAAGAAATCCCCGAATTCGCACCGGGCGACACCGTAATCGTGTCTGTACGCGTGGTTGAGGGCACCCGCAGCCGTCTGCAAGCCTACGAAGGCGTGGTTATCGGCCGCCGCAACCGTGGCCTGAACAGCAACTTCATCGTGCGTAAGATTTCTAACGGCGAAGGCGTAGAGCGTACTTTCCAACTCTACTCACCCAACGTTGAAAAAATTGAAGTAAAACGCCGTGGTGACGTGCGTCGCGCAAAACTGTACTACCTGCGCGGCCTGACCGGTAAAGCTGCCCGCATTAAAGAAAAACTGCCGGCACGCAAAGGTTAATCCTGCTACCGCATTTTTCCATGCCCGCCTTTTGGCGGGCATTTTTATAGTGGATTAAATTTGAATCAGGACAAGGCGGGAAGCCGCAGACAGTACA
>CAYVIS010000156.1:0-5213 GCA_964451565.1 uncultured Neisseria sp. | reverse complement strand
CCGACATTCTGCTTGTAAGGCAGACGCTCTACCAACTGAGCTAATCACCCGTTTTGCTTCGCGCTCATCGCTGCGAAGACGTGATTAAACCAAAAAGCTGCGGCCTGCGCAAGCGTTTTTCCGATTATTTTATACCGCCCCCTGTAGCGACCAGTTTTCAAAAGAAATTATTTTTTCTTTATGTCCGGCCACGACCAGAATATCCCCGGCCTCCAAACGAAAATCTTCGTCAAATGCCTGAATCTGGTGGGTGCGGCGGCGCACAAACAGTAATTTGACATTCAAATGCAGCAAGGGTAACGCATCTACCGTGCAACCGATGGCGCGCGCTTCGTCGGGCAGGGCGAAGGCATAGCGGCTGATGCTGTTGCGCTCGTCGTAATAGCCCGGCTCGTCGTCGCTGCCGACAAACAAGTCTTCCAACATTTGATAGCGGCTGCGGCGGATATTCATCATCACCTGATGCACATGCTGATAAGGCCGCCCTGCCCCCAGCATCGCATACGAAGCCAGCGCCAAGCTGGTTTCCTTAGTGTCGGACACGGCTTCTTCCGCGCCCATTTCGGTAAAGGTTTGCAGATAGTCATCGCTGATGGCGCGCACATGCACCGGCATGGTCGGATGCATGCGCATGATATTGTCGAGCACATGGCGGGTTTCGGCCATATTATTGAGCGTAATCACCACCATCTGCGCCCTGCCCAAGCCCGCCGCTTCCAACACTTCACGCCGCTTGGCATCGCCAAACGACACCGGCTCGCCCGCGCCGTGGGCAATACGCACGCGCTCGGCATCCATATCCAGCGCGTAATACGGAATATCCTCCTGCGCCAAAATGCGGCCGATGGTTTGGCCGCCGCGCCCGTAGCCGACAATCAACACATGCTCGGATTTGTTCATGGTTTCAATCAGCATATTCTGCAAATCCACCGCTTTCATATCCCAAGTGGATTTCACCAGCCGGTTAACCAAGCCGTCGCTGGCATTCAGGATAAACGGTGCCAAAATCATCGACACTAAAATCGCCGCCGTCGCCGCCTGCTCCAGCTCGACCGAAAGCAAATTGAGATTGTGCGACACCGCCAAAATCACAAAACCAAATTCGCCGCCCTGCGCCAGATACATCGCCGCCTTCATGCTGTTGGCGACATTGTGGCGCAGATAGCGACCAATCAGAAACACCACCGCCGCTTTGAGCAGCAGCAACATCGCCAGCAGCATCAACACCGTCTGCCAACCTTCAAACAGCGCACCGATATCCAGCTTCATGCCGACCGTGATGAAGAAAAAACCCAGCAAAATATCGCGGAATGGGCGGATATCGTCTTCCACCTGAAAGCGGTATTCCGTTTCCGAAAGCAGCATCCCCGCCACAAACGCGCCCAAAGCCAGCGACAAGCCCTCCAATTCGGTCAGATAAGCCACCCCGAGCGTCACCAGCAGCACGTTAATCATAAACAGCTCAGACGATTTCTGCTTGGCCACCAAGCGAAACCACGGCGTCATCACACGGCTACCGACCACAAACAGTAAGCCCAGCGTCAGCACCATTTTCAACGCTGCCACGCCCAGCGCCCACCACAAACTGCCGCCGCCGTCACCCGCCAAAGCAGGCAGCAGAATCATCAGCGGCACCACCGCAATATCCTGCATCAACAGCACCCCCATCGCCATCTGCCCGTGCGGCTGCCCCAGCTCGGTTTTCTCAGCCAAAATGCGGCTCACAATCGCGGTAGACGACATCGCCAGCGCCCCGGCCACCGCAAACGCCCACGCAAACGGCGTGCCCTGCAGCATCAAAATGCCCAACACCAGCGCAACCGTCAGCACCACCTGCATCCCACCCAACCCCAACACCAGCTTACGCATGGCCTTGAGCTTGGGCAACGAAAACTCCAACCCGATGCTGAACATCAAAAACACAATGCCGATTTCACCCAGATAATCGGTAGCCGCCGTTTGCGGAATCAGCCGCAACACGCCCGGCCCGGCTAAAAAGCCGACCAGCAGATAGCCCAACATCGAAGGAATATTCAGACGGCGGCACACAATCACCGTCAATACGGCTACCAGCAACACAATCACTATCGGCGCGAGGGAAAAGTGCTCCATAAATCTCGTTTTCTCTAAAAAGCCCGCTTCAGGCGGTTTGAAACCTTTGCAAAATTGCTATTGCAGCATCACAAAGCGACCAAACTTTGTCATTCCGGCGCAGGCCGGAATCCATACTTCACATAAAACTATTTTAAAATCAAATTCCTGAATCTTGGCGGATGGATTCCGGCCTGCGCCGGAATGACGGGTTGATTGGCTATTTTCAGGATAAAAAGTATTTTGCAAAGGTCTCATATTGAATTCTCAATTTTCATTATCTATGTTATCAATGAAAATAAAAAGGCCGTCTGAAAAATATATTTTCAGACGGCCTTTTTTACCCGAAACGCTTACGGCATCAACATACCGCCGTTAACGTGCAGCGTTTGGCCCGTGATGTATTTCGCCTGATCGCTCGCCAAAAACAGCACCGCATCGGCAATATCCTGTGCCTCACCGAAACGGCCGAGCGAAGTTTGCGCTTCAAACAGCGCGCGTTGCTCCTCCGGCAGCGCACGGGTCATATCGGTGTCGATAAAGCCCGGTGCCACACAGTTCACCGTAATGCCGCGGCTGCCCACTTCGCGCGCCATCGATTTGGAAAAACCGATTAAACCCGCCTTCGCCGCCGCATAATTGGCCTGACCCGCATTACCCATCACACCCACCACCGAAGTGATGTTGATGATGCGGCCGGCACGCTGCTTCATCATGCCGCGCAACACCGCTTTGCTGGCGCGGAACACCGATTTCAGATTGACCTGCATGATGTCGTCCCACTCTTCTTCTTTCATGCGCATCAGCAAATTATCGCGGGTGATGCCGGCATTGTTCACCAAAATATCCAGCTTGCCCTCGCCTTTTTCAATCTCGCCGATCAGCGCTTCGATACTGCCCTCGGCGGCAGAATCCAACACACGGCCTTCACCGCCCCATTGCGCCAAACGCCCGCCGATGGCCGCCGCACCGCTCTCGGAAGTGGCCGTGCCGATGACTTTCGCACCCGCCGCCGCCAACGTATCCGCAATCGCCGCACCGATGCCGCGTGATGCGCCGGTGACCAATGCAATTTTGCCGTTTAAATCTTGTGAACTCATCAATCATTCCTTTTGTTTAAAGTATTTATTCAGACGGCCTTATAACATAAAAGGCCGTCTGAAACCATATCAGGGCAAGTCTATCGGGGCGTGGGGCTTCAGGTCAAACACATAATTCAGCCAATTGCTAAAACCGTATTTGGCTTTCACCTCTGTATCAAGCGCCCGATAAGGCTGAGCCAGAAAATCGGCTAGGCCGCTTAAATCCTGCCCGTCCCACACCAGAATATTGTCCGGATGGTAAAAATCATAATGCTTTACCGCCGCGTTGGTAGTAATCAGTTTTTTGTCAAAGCGCATGGCATCAAATGTGCGGAACGACAGGCCTTGATGCACATCATTGAGAAAATCCACCACCGCGCCGCTGGCTGCCACTTTGTGCAGATTCTCTTCAAAACTCAAAATGCCGCTGCGGTCGATATAATGGATGCGGTCGCCGAAAATTTCACGGGCGCGGTCGTCTTTGCAATAAAGATAGAAATCCAGCGGCAGCGCCAAGCGGTCGGTTTCCCGCAAAAAAGCCTGTATCTGCGGCACGCGTTTGGCTTCATGGCCGCCGAGAAAATAAAGGCCGTCTGAACGCGGCAGTTTGTTTGCCAATGGAAAATCGAAATAGAAATTCGAGGCCGTCTGAAAACCATATTGCGGATATTTCAACCTATCGCTACGGTCGAATACAAAAAAGCGGTCGAAATACGGCAGATATTCGAGAATATCGGGGAAACGGTCGATGCCGTCCCATTGATAGTTGATGCACACTTCGCTGTGTTTGCGAATGGCGGCGATAATGTGTTTGGGATAAATATTGGCGCGGATACACAAAGCATAATCGGCTTTTTTGCCGCCCAACGCCGCCAGTTTCTGCTCAATCTGCGCCTGATAACGCAGAAATTTCAGCCGCTTTTTGTAGTCGCCGTCTTTGCTGACATGTTTGTGCCAGGCATTCGTCAGCCTGCTGGCAAGGTTCGGATAATACGAATCACGCTCATCGTAGCAAAGGTTGATTACCTCATAGCCGAGATGGCGCAGATTTTTTTCAATGCATTGATCCAAACCGTATAAATAAGGCACGGCAAGAATAACGGTTTTCTTCATGATAAAACCAAACCGTTCAGACGGCCTATTTCATCAATAAGGCCGTCTGAATACTTAAGAATGATTAATGCGCTTCCACAAACGCCGCCACTTGTCCGGCATTGGTCAGCGCGCTGCACACGGCGGCTTTGTTGATGCGTTTGGCCAAACCGGCCAACACTTTGCCCGGGCCGCATTCGGCGGATTCGGTGATGCCCTCTTCCACCAACGCATTGACGGTTTCGGTCCAGCGCACGGGGCTGTAGAGCTGGCGCACCAGCGCATCTTTGATTTGCTCGGCATTGTCGTAAGCGGCAACGTCGGCATTGTGGATGACGCGGATTTGCGGCTGTTTGATTTCAACGTTTTGCAGCGCTTCGGCCAGTTTGTCGGCGGCGGGTTTCATCAGGCTGCAATGCGAGGGTACGGATACGGGCAGCGGCAGGGCGCGTTTGGCGCCGGCTTCTTTGGCAGCGGCCATCGCGCGCTCGACGGCGGCGGCATTGCCTGCAATCACCACTTGGCCGGGGGAATTGAAGTTGACGGCTTCCACCACTTCGCCTTGTGCGGCTTCGGCGCAGAGGGCTTTCACTTGTTCGTCTTCCAAGCCCAAGATGGCGGCCATTGCGCCCACCCCTTGCGGCACGGCAGTCTGCATCAATTCGGCACGCAGGCGCACGAGTTTGACGGCATCGGCAAAGCTGAGTGCTTCGGCGGCCACGAGGGCGGTGTATTCGCCGAGGCTGTGTCCGGCCACCACGGCGGGGGCTTTGCCGCCTGCCTCGAGGTAGGCGCGGTAGGTGGCCACGCCTGCGGCCAGCATCAGCGGCTGGGTGTTAACGGTTTCGTTGATGGGGGCGGCGTCTTCACCGTTCATCATCGCCCACAAATCATGACCGAGCACGGCAGAGGCTTCGTCAAACGTGGCTTTCACCACGGCGCTGCCGT
>CAYVIS010000155.1:0-5248 GCA_964451565.1 uncultured Neisseria sp. | reverse complement strand
TGAGCCAGCTGATTCCGGGCGAAGCCATGATGGCTTTCTGGTATCACTTCGCGCTGTTGTTTGAAGCCCTGTTTATTCTGACAGCCGTCGATGCGGGCACCCGCGTGGCACGCTTCATGATTCAAGACTTGGGCGGCATTTTCGTGAAATCATTCAGCAACACCGATTCGCTGCCTGCCAACATCGTTGCCACCTTCCTGGCCGTGGCGCTGTGGGGCTACTTCCTCTACACCGGCGTCACCGACCCCTTGGGCGGCATCAACTCGCTGTGGCCGCTGTTCGGCATCGGCAACCAAATGCTGGCCGGTGTGGCGCTGATTATGGTGAGCGTGGTATTGGTGAAGATGAAAAAAGAACGCTATGTGTGGGTATCGCTCACGCCGGCAATTTTGCTGCTGTTTGTCACCTGCTACGCCAGCCTGCAAAAACTGTTCCACAGCGACCCGAAAATCGGCTTCTTGGCACACGCATCTAAATTTAAAAATGCCGCCGCCAATGGCGAGATTCTCGCTCCGGCCAAAGATGTGGCCCAAATGAGCAAAATCGCCTTCAACGACTACGTCAACTCCGGCCTGACCATCCTCTTCCTGTCGGTGGTGGTGATTGTGGCCGTGTACGGCTTGCGCGTGGCGCTGAAAGCCCGTAAAGTAGCATGGCCTACCGCCAAAGAAGTGCCTGCGGTTTACCGTAACGAGGTGAAAGCCGATGAGTCATAAAATCATGCAACCCATCAAACGCGCGTGGAAAACCGCACGCCTCACCGCCAATCTGATGGTGGGCGTGCCCGATTATGACAACTACGTTGCCCAGCAACGCAAACATAATCCCAACGCGCCGGTGATGACTGAATTGCAGTTTCAGGATTACTGCCGCAAGCGCCGCTGCGGTGCCAACGGCGGGCGTTGTTGTTAACGTCTGAATCCTGACAAAGCCAAGGCCGTCTGAACGCTTTCAGACGGCCTTGGCTTTTTCTGCAAACGCCATGCTTATTACACACAATCCGTGTAGAATCCCTTTCTAAATCATGCCAACCAACAGGATAAACACCATGTTCCAACACGTCGAATTCTACCCCGGCGACCCCATCCTCAGCCTCGTTGAAACCTACCTTGCCGACCCGCGCGCCGAGAAAGTGAATCTCGGCATCGGCATTTATTTCGACGAACACGGCAAGCTGTCTGTGCTCGCCTCGGTGCGCCAGGCCGAAATCGAGCGCGCTGCTGCGCCGCTGCCACGCCCCTACCTGCCGATGGAAGGCTTGGCCGAATACCGCAGCGCCGTGCAGAAGCTGCTGTTTGGCGCCGACAATCCCGCGCTGGCGGCAAACCGCATCGCCACCATCCAAACCCTCGGCGGCTCCGGCGCGCTCAAAGTCGGCGCTGATTTTCTGAAACGCTGGTTTCCCGCTGCGCAGGCTTATGTGAGCGACCCGACTTGGGACAACCACAAAAGCATTTTCGAGGGCGCGGGCATCCAAGTCGGCACTTACCCTTATTACAATCCGGAAAACGGCGGTGTGAAGTTTGAAGAAATGCTCACCTTCTTCCTCGGCCTGCCCGAAAACAGCATTCTGATTCTGCACCCCTGCTGCCACAACCCCACCGGCGTCGACCTCACGCCCGCACAATGGGATGCCGTGCTCGAAATCATCCAAACCCGCAAGCTGATTCCGTTTATGGACATCGCCTATCAAGGCTTCGGCGACAATCTGGCCGACGATGCCTACGCCATCCGCAAAGCCGCAGCTATGGGCTTGCCGCTGTTTGTGAGCAACTCGTTTTCCAAAAACCTGTCGCTCTACGGCGAGCGCGTGGGCGGCTTGAGCGTGGTATGCCCCGACGCCGAAGAAGCCAAACTGGTGTTCGGCCAGCTCAAATTCACCGTGCGCCGCATCTATTCCAGCCCGCCCGCCCACGGCGGCTACATCGCCGCCGCGGTGATGAACAGCGACACCTTGCGCGCCGAGTGGGAAAACGAAGTGTATGCCATGCGCGACCGCATCCGCCTGATGCGCCAAAAGCTCTATAACGTGTTAAGCGCCAAAATTCCCGAGCGGGATTTCGGCTATTTCACCAGCCAGCGCGGCATGTTCAGCTACACCGGCCTCAGCCCCGAGCAAGTGCAGCGCCTGCAAGACGAATTCGCCGTTTATCTGGTGGCGTCAGGCCGCATGTGTGTGGCGGGTTTGAACGAAGGCAATATTGATTATGTGGCCAACGCCTTTGCCGAAGTGTTGAAATAAAGCGTTCATCCTCAACACAAAGGCCGTCTGAAATATAGTGGATTAAATTTGTTTTCAGACGGCCTTTTCCTGCCTACAGCCAGCGCCTCGTGCGGCGGCAATAACGCTGATAACGGCTGCCGAATTTTGCCGCCAGCGCCCGCTCTTCCGGCACAATCTGAAAGCGGGTGATATAAGCCGCAAATGCCGCCAGCCACAGCAGCCCCGGCCAGCTTCCCAACCACAATATCCACGCCAACAAGCCCGCGGCCATCGCCAGATACATCGGATTGCGGCTGAAACGGTATACCCCGCCCGTCACCAAGCGGCGGCTGTGTGCGGGCCGGTGCGGGTGCACAGTGGTGCGCATGCGGATAAACAGCGCCAGCGCGGAAAAAGCCACTATCAACCCGGCCAAGGCCGACACCAGCGCCGCAATTTTCAGCGCCGAATGCGGGGAAAACGACAACGGCAGCGCCTGCGCCGTCAGCCACACCAGTGCCGCGCAAACCAGCAACACCAGCGGCGGCGGGATTTTCAGTTCCAATTTATGCATATGGTTTCCTGTCTGCCCGATGGCCACAAGAGATGGGTGCGCCTTATCCTATCACCCGATTGCGTCATGAAAAAGGCCGTCTGAAAGCATTTCCCTTATCAGACGGCCTTTACTAACCATGCAGGCTTAAAACGCCTCGCCCACTTTCACGCCGCCGGCGATGTCTTTCGGCGTCGCCAACTGCGCCACCGCTGCCTGCGCGGCTTTAAATTCAGCTGTTGCCATCACCGCTTCGGCCTCAGCCGCGCTCAAGGTGTTGGCCATATATTGCCAACGCGCGGCCAAATCGGGGTTGGCGGGCTGCTCGAAGCTGTCACGCAATTCATCGACCAAATCGGGGCGGTTGCACACCAGCACAATATCGCAGCCCGCATCAAACGACACCTGCGCGCGCGCCTGAATGCCGCCGACGCCGCACGCACCTTCCATGGTCAGATCATCGGAGAAAATCACGCCGTCAAAGCCGATATCGTCGCGCAGAATCTGTTGCAGCCACACGCGCGAAAAACCCGCCGGTTGCGCATCCACCTGCGGATACACCACATGCGCGGGCATCACCGCCGCCATACCCGCCTCCGCCAGCTTGCGGAACGGCACGATGTCGGCAGCTTCCAGTTCGGCACGGCTGCGTTCGTCTTGCGGCAGCACATGGTGGCTGTCGCCCTCGACAAAACCGTGGCCGGGAAAATGCTTGCCGCAGGTTTTCATGCCGCCGCGGTTGAGGCCTTTTTGCAACGCCAACGCCAATTCGCTCACGATTTCGGCGCTTTGGTGGAAGCTGCGGTTGCCGATTACGGCGCACTGCCCCCAATTCAAATCCAACACCGGCGTAAACGACAAATCAATGCCGCAGGCGCTCAATTCGTTGGCCAACACCCAGCCGACCTGCTCTGCTTCGGCTTTGGCCGCTTCCGCGCCCTGCTCATCCCAAATCTCGCCGAGCACGTTCATGGCAGGCAGGCGGGTGAAGCCGTCTATAAAGCGCTGCACACGGCCGCCTTCGTGATCGACGGCGATAATCAGCTCCGGCGTGCGCAAGGCTTTGATGTCGGCCACCAAGGCTTTGAGCTGCGCCACATTGTCGAAATTGCGGCGGAACAAAATCACGCCGCCGACAGCGGGGTCAAGCAGGCGCTGTTTTTCTTCATCAGTCAACACAAAAGCGTGAACATCGGCCATAACCGGACCGCGCGGGAGGTGGGGAGTGTGCATATTGTTCTCTGGGGAATCAGGTTTCAGACGGCCTATTGCCGTTATATAGTGGATTAGATTTGAATCAAGACAAGGCGGCGAGCCGCAGACAGTACACCTAGTACGGCAAGGCGAGCCAACGCAGTATTGATTCAAATCTAATCCACTATATATCAAATAAATTCAGTTGGTTAATTTTTTAAAGCATACAGCTTAGAGCCACCACCGTCATTGCCGAACTTGATTCGGCAATCCAGACAGTCGGGTTTCAGCAGTTGCCCATATTTCAGACGGCCTCAAGCTGGATTGTCAGAAGAAGCCCGCAATGACGGTGCTGTATCAGCGCAAGTTTATCTAAATGTCGGATTCAAGAATCCAACCTACAGGCTGCTGGAATAGCGATATTGCCGTGTTACCCGCTAACCGCCCCCCGTCATTGCCGGGCTTGACCCGGCAATCCAGACAGTTGAGTTTCAGCAGTTTCCAATATTTCAGACGGCCTCAAGCTGAATTGTCGGAAGAAGCCCGCAATGACGGTGCTGTTGCCATCATCCGCGATAACTGTTATCCGAAAAACGTTTCAGACGGCCTTTAAGGCCGTCTGAAAACCTCCACGCCTTACGGCAGGTTCAACGCCAAAAACAGCGTGTTGCCGTCGCGCTGCACCAGCAGCGGGATATTCTTACCGGCGCCTTCGATGGCGCTGCGGAAGGTCGCTTCGTCTTCCACGCCGGTTTGACCCACGGCCAGAATTTCATCGCCGCGGCGCAAACCGGCGCGGGCGGCGATGCCGTCGGCTGCGGCCACCACCAAGCGTTTGCTGCCGCCGGTGTCGCGCGCCTGCAGGCTCAGGCCGATGTTTTCGACGCTGAACGATTGTGCTTGTGTAGCGCCCGGCTCATCGCCGCCGCTGCCCGCTTCGCCCATTTCCATGCTGCCGTCGGCCGAGCCGAGTTGCACTTTAATGTCGGCCTGTTTGCCGTTGCGCCACACGCCGAGCGTCACTTCTTTACCCGGCGCCATCGCGCCGACCATCACCGGCAAATCGCTGGAAGCGCGCACTTCTTCACCGTTGACGCTGCGCACGATGTCGCCCACCTGCAAGCCCGCTCTGCCTGCCGGGCTGCCCGGCAACACTTTGGCAATCAGCGCGCCGCTGGCTTTGTCGAGGCCGAACGATTTGGCCAAATCATACGACACTTCCTGAATAATCACGCCCAATTGGCCGCGCTGCACTTTGCCGGTGGCTTTGAGCTGGTCGGCCACGTTCATGGCCACGT
>CAYVIS010000154.1:0-5251 GCA_964451565.1 uncultured Neisseria sp. | reverse complement strand
TTTATGGGGCAGGGCGGCCGCATCGAAATCGGCAGCGACAGCCCCGCGCTGAAAGGCTGGGGCAGCTTGTTGAGCGTGGGCATTCAAATGCCGATTTTCACCAACGGCCGCATCCAAGCCAATATTGCCGCCAGCGATGCGCGCCTGCAAACCGCGCTGCTGCAATACGACCAAACCTTGTTAAAAGCGCTGGGCGAAGTCGACAACGCTTATCAGGCGCAAACGGCATTGACGCGCCAAAACGAGCTGCTGCAACAAGCCCGCAACCAAGCCGCCAAGCAGGCAAGCGACGCGCAAAAGCTGTTCCGCCACGGCAGTAAAACCCTAGACGAAGCCCTGCGCGCGCAATTGAGCGAACAGGAAATGGCTGACAACCTCACCCAATCGCAACTGACGCGCGCGCAGATGACGGTGAATTTGTATAAAGCGCTGGGCGGCGGTTGGAGTGAGATGTAAATGCCGTGTAGGTAAATACGGTTTTAAGAGGCCGTCTGAACCGCAGCGCTTGCTTTCAGACGGCCTGGGTTGTTTGGTGGATTATGTTTGACATGGCGAATAGCGATACTCAGGTGGCTGAGCCTGTCGAAGCCATGGTTGGTGCATGGAAAAGGCTTCGACAGGCTCAGTCACCTGTTTTTGTGTGAAATGGGTAGGGGCGTAATCAGGCGCAGCGGCATTGCACCGGTTTGCGCATGTTTGGCGGTATTTTGATTGAGAAGCAAATACCGTATATGTAAATGCTGTTTAAAGGCCGTCTGAAAAGTATGATTGCTTTTCAGACGGCCTTTGTGCGAATATTAGCGGTTTTACGCGGTTGTGTTTGAGTTGTCGGATAAGTGTTCAATAATCGGGCAGTCGGGGTCGCTGTTGCCTTTGCAGCAGTCGTGCCAGCTTTGCAGGGTGTCGGCCATGCTTTGCAGTCGGGTGATTTTTTGTTGCAGGGTGTCGATGTGTTCGCCCACCAATTGTTTGACTTCGGCGCTGTGGCGCTGCGGGTTATTTTTCAACTCCAGCAGGGTACGAATCTGCGACAGCGAGAAATCGACATCGCGGGCATGTTTGATAAACAGCAGCGTGTCGAGGTCTTGTGTGTTGTAGCGACGGTAGCCTGCGTCGCTGCGTTCGGCGGGGCGGATGAGGCCGATGCGTTCGTAGTCGCGAATCATTTTGCCGGAGAGGCCGCTGAGTTTGGCTGCTTCGCTGATGTTCATGATAATAAGGCCGTCTGAAAAGTTAATGCAGCAAATCCCAACCGAATTTGCCAATCATAATGCACAACAAGGCCATAAAGCCGTGGCGCAGGAATTTGCTGCCGCCGCGCATGGCGAGGTGTGCGCCGACAAGGCCGCCGCTGAGGTTGGCCAGCGCCAACGGCAGCGCCCATGCCCATACGATGTGGCCGTTGGGCACGAAAAAGCTGAGGGCGGCGAAGTTGGTGGTGAGGTTGATGACTTTGGCGCTGGCGGTGGCGGTGAGGAAGTCGTAGGCGAAAAAGCGCACGAAGATAAAGGCCAGCAGGCTGCCGGTGCCGGGGCCGAACACGCCGTCGTAAAAGCCGATGAGTGCGCCGAAAAACAGCCCCCAGGCGGTTTCTCTGCGGGTGAGGGCGGTGGTGCGCACGGCTTGGCCGAGGTCTTTTTTGAAAAAGGTATAGACAAACATCACCGCCATAATCACCAGCATGGCGGGTTTCATGTATTGCACGGGGATGTAGGCCACCAGCCGCGCGCCGCCGTAAGAGGCGAGAAAGGCCAGCACGGCGGCGGGCAGCAGCATTTTCCACGGCACGGCGATGCGGCGCACGAATTGGCCGGTAGCGGTGAGGGTGCCGCAGAAGGAGGCGAATTTGTTGATGCCCATCACGGTGGCTACGGGCATACCGCGCGGCAGGAAGTTAAACAGGCCGGGAATCTGCAGCAGGCCGCCGCCGCCGACGGCTGCGTCCATCAGTCCGGCGAGAAAGCCGAGCGTGAGCAGGAAGATGAGTTGGGCATCCATGATGTTGTGAAGATGTAAATAAGGTTGGGTTATGATACACACAAACGGCGGGGTTTGGGGCAGATTGTGTACAATTTGTGTAGCTGCCACCATAAAGGCCGTCTGAAAGTATAAGGTTTCAGACGGCCTTGCTGTATATCGTATTTTATTTGGCGGTGTTGGTCAGCGTGGTGGCATAACGGCCGCTGCGTTGGACGAGGCGGTCGCGCAAGGCGGCATCGCTTTCGGGTTTGCCGTCCACACAGAAAGCGCGGTAAATCACGCCGCGCACGGGGTCGGCGCTGTTGAGGATGGCGCCGATGGGCTGCCAGTCGTTGTTGCTGCGCGGGGTAATCCAGCGGCGGTTGACGGTGTCGCCGTAGCCGAACACTTTAAACGACGAGCGTTTGCTGTCGCGGTTGTTGAACGAGGTGTCGGCGCAGAAAATGCCCTCGGCGGTGAGGTTGTCGTAGCCTTGTGCCGACTGGATGTTGAGAATGTAGCGCACGCTGCCATCGGGGGCGAGGCTGATGCTGTCGAGCAATACTTTGGGTTGGTTTTTATAGCTGTTGCTGACGTAAAGGTCAAACCAGTTGCCGCTGGCGAGCTCGGGGAAAGCGGGCAGGGCGACGTCGGCTTCTTTAAATTCGCGCGCGGCACGCTCGGCTTCGCTTTCGACATAGCGGGTGTTGGTGAGGGTGTCTTTATCGTTGCGCGGGGCGCTGAAGGCGGGGGTGCTGATGATTAAGGCCAAAGCCAGCAAACTGATGCGGCGCATGTGAATCTCCATAGGCTGATACATGCGCCATTGTATGGCTTAACAGGGGCAGGTGCAACACGCTATAATAAACAGATATTGTTGAAACGAGTATTGCGCATGAACACCCACACCCTAGACGTTACCGGCCTGAAATGCCCGCTGCCGATTCTGAAAGCCAAAAAAGCGCTGGCGCAGATGCAGGCCGATGAGGTGTTGACCGTGTTGGCCACCGATGCCGGAGCGCCCGACGATTTCGCCGCTTTCTGCCGCCAAACCGGCCACCGTTTGCTGGAATCGGCGCAGGAAGGCGATGTGTTCAAACTGGTGGTGCAGCATAAATAAAGGCCGTCTGAACCATGCGTAGAAGCTTATCGCTGTTGTCACTGTTGCTGTTGGCGGCCTGCTCCGATAAAGCCGCCGAACAGGCGCAGCAGGCGCAAAACGGGCGCGATGCGGTGCGGCTGTTTGCTGCAGCCTGCGTCAACACGCGCGGCGATGCGGCGGCGGTGAAGGCGTGGGCGCAACAACAGGGCTGGCAGCCGCTGGATGCGGCCGCGCAAGCCAAACTGCCCGCAGGCATGATGGAATTGGATGCTTCGGCGGTGTGGCAGGCGGCTGAGGCGGTGTTTTACCTCAGCCTCAGCCCCAATGCCTGCAGCCTGAAAGCGGCGCAGGCCGATGAAACCAGCGTGCGCACGCAATTTACCGCCTTGGCCGAAGCCGGAGCGGCGGGGATGACTGCGCGGCTGCGTGCCGACCACCACAGCCCGTCGCCGTTTCCGTTCAGCCAATTGGTGTATGGCTGGCAGCCCGACGGCGCGGCGGAAGAATGGCTGTTGCGCGCCAACACCTCGCCGTCAAAATATGTACCCGCCCAAGCCGCTTTGAATTTCAGCCGCGAAGCCCTGCCGCTGCGGCCTGCAATCAACCCATAATTTTCAAAACAAAGGAAAACCATGCAAACCCTGACCATCACCCAACCCGACGACCTGCACCTGCACCTGCGCGACGGCGACGCCCTGCAAGCCGTGTTGCCGTTTACCGCCCGTCAGATGGGGCGCGCGCTGATTATGCCCAATTTGAAACCGCCGGTGGTCAGCGTGGCCGATGCCTTAGCCTACAAACAGCGCATCCTTGCCGCCTTACCCGCAGGCAGCAGCTTCGAGCCGCTGATGACGCTCTATCTCACCGACAACACCACGCCCGAATTGGTGCGCGAAGCCAAAGCGGCAGGCATCGTGGCCTTCAAACTCTATCCCGCAGGCGCGACCACCAATTCCGACAGCGGCGTGACCGATTTATTCAAATTAATCCCCGTGTTGGAAGAAATGGCCGCGCAGGGGATATTGTTTTTGGTGCACGGTGAAGTGACCGATGCCGATATTGATATTTTCGACCGCGAAGCCGTGTTTATCGAGCGCGTGATGAAACCCGTGTTGGCGAAAGTACCGGCCTTGAAAGTGGTGTTCGAACACATCACCACCGCCGATGCCGCGCGGCTGGTGTCGGAAGCAGGCGATAACGTGGCCGCCACCGTCACCCCGCAACACCTGCTGCTCAACCGCAACGACTTGCTCGTCGGCGGCGTGCGCCCGCACCACTACTGCCTACCCGTGCTCAAACGCGAAAGCCACCGCCAAGCGCTGGTGGCCGCTGTGACTGGTGACAAAGCGCACAAATTCTTCCTCGGCACCGACAGCGCCCCGCACGCCCAGTCGGCCAAAGAAAACGCCTGCGGCTGCGCGGGTATGTTCAGCGCCGCCACCGCCATCGAGCTGTATGCCGAAGTATTCGAGCAGGCCGGCGCGCTCGACAAACTCGAAGCCTTTGCCTCACAAAACGGCGCCCGTTTCTACGGCCTGCCCGAAAACCCGCGCACGCTGACGCTGGTGAAACAGCCGCAACAAGTACCTGCCAGTGTGCCGTTTGGCGAGGGCGGGCAACTGGTGCCGGTGCGCGCAGGTGAAACGCTGGCGTGGTCGGTGGTTTATTCGGAATAAGCGGGTTGGGTTTGAATGAATAGTGAGGCCGTCTGAACAGGTTGTGTTCAGACGGCCTTTTTTTATTGTATTTGACTGGCGGTTGGTTGTTTTTACATCAAGCTCAGCCACCTGATGCGCCGTCATTGCCGAGCTTGATCCGGCAATCCGGATAGTCGGGTTGCAGGAATCTGCAAATGTTTTCAGACGGCCTCGGACTGGATTGTCGGGTCGGTGCCTGGGTAGCGTAGTGGACTTGTGCAGCTGCAATGACGTGGTAGGGTGTTTGATTTGGCCGTAGATATTTGAAGGCCGAGATTTTTGCAAAAAATAATGCCCGTCGCTCCTGCGCAGGCAGGAGCCCAGACTGAAGCATCGCTTCAGCTGTCTGCCCAACGGAAGCGATAAAACAAAGCAGAAACATTGTTATTGTTAATCAATTATTTTCTGAGATTTAACCACAAGCAAAGCGCCGCTTTGCACTGGGCTCCTGCCTGCGCAGGAGCGACTAAAAAGTATTTTGCAAAAGTCTCAG
>CAYVIS010000153.1:0-5265 GCA_964451565.1 uncultured Neisseria sp. | reverse complement strand
AACCTTACGCACCCATTCAAGCATTCAAGAAATGCCTAAAAAGCATTTCTTAATATACAAACAAAGTATTGGCTATCTCATATCGGCAAGACTAAGATGAGACGCAAGCTGCGCTGTGGCTGATTAACACCGCTTGGGCGAGGAGCGACTTTCTGAAATTGTCCGCAGCACAATGCGTCAACCCTGCGGGGATAGGTGAGCATGTCCTGCGCCGACCGCATAAATTTTATCAGGTGCGCTGAATCATTATCTCGAATCAACGGCATATCAGGATGGCCACTCAAAACGACAAACTGCCTTTGATGGCGCTGCTGGCATTTGCCATGACCGGCTTTATCTGCATTATGACCGAAACGATTCCGGCCGGTTTGTTGCCGGAAATCAGCGCCGAAATGAATATGTCTTTAGCGCAAACCGGGCAATGGGTGACGATATATGCGCTGGGCTCGCTGTTTGCCGCCATTCCGCTGACCATTGCAACGCGAGCTTGGCCTCGTCGGCATGTGTTGCTGATGGCCGTTGCCGGTTTTGTTGTTTTCAATACGGTGACGGCGCTGTCAACAAATGCTTATCTGACCTTCGGCGCACGCTTTGGCGCCGGTGCGGCGGCGGGTTTGGTGTGGGCTTTGCTGGCGGGTTATTCGCGTAGGCTCGTATCGGTTCACTTGCAAGGCAGGGCGATGGCGGTGGCGATGGCGGGTACGCCGGTGGCCTTGTCAATTGGCGTTCCGCTTGGCACTTGGCTGGGGCAGGTTATGGGATGGCGTTGGACGTTTGGCACCATGTCGGTGTTATCGCTGCTGCTGATGGTCTGGATACGCGCGGCGGTGCCCAATGTTGCCGGACAGGCGGCACACGAAAAAATGCCGTTTCGCCGCGTGTTGCAGACGGCCGGTGTGAAACCCGTTTTGGCGGTCGTGCTGACGTGGATGCTGGCGCACAATATTTTGTACACCTATATCGCCCCGTTTAGTGGTTTGTCGGCCATGGGCGGTCATGTCGATGGCATTCTGATGGTTTTTGGGGTGGCTTCGCTGGTCGGGCTGGTGTTTACCGGCAAAGTGGTTGACCGCCACTTGCGCAAAACGGTGCTGCTGTCGCTGGCGGGTTTTGCCGCCGTGTCGTTATTGCTGGGGCTGTTTGCCGCTGCACCTGCCATTTTGATTTTGGGTTGTGCACTTTGGGGGCTGAGCTTCGGCGGCGCGGCAACCTTGCTGAATACGGCGCTTGCCGATGCGGCCGGAAACGGGGCGGATGTCGCCATTTCGATGACGGTGGTGAGCTGGAATGCGGCAATCGCACTGGGTGGTATGGTCGGCGGCGTGCTGCTTGATAAGGCCGGCGCGGCCAGTTTGCCTTGGGCGGTGATGATATTGCTGCTGTGTGCGCTGGCCATTGCCCAAACCAACAAAACCCATGCCTTTCCGGCTTCATCCCGATTGTGAGCATGGAGGTGAACGCCATGTCAAAAATAGTCATCACCGGATCCACCGACGGGCTCGGCAAAGCGCTTGCCGAAACATTATTGCAGCAAGGGCACGAGGTGATAGTGCATGCGCGCAACCCGCAAAGAGCGCAAGCGGTCGCGCCGCTGGTGCAACTCGGTGCCAGTATCGTTATCGGCGATTTGGCGATTGAGTCGCAGGTTAGGGCGGTTGCCGAACAGGTCAACCAGCAAGGGCGCATGGATGTGGTGGTGCACAATGCCGGTGTCGGCGCCGGTGCCGATGTGGTGGCTGTCAACGTTATTGCGCCTTATCTGTTGAGCGCTTTGATTCAGCGTCCCGCACGGCTTATCTATCTGAGCAGCAGCATGCACTATTCGGGCAGAGCGCCGGAAAAAGAGGAACGTTGGGCGGATTATTTTCGCACTTGCACGTATGCCGACAGCAAATTGCTGCTCACAACGCTGGCTTTCGCTTTATCCGCAAGGTGGACGGATGTTGCGGTGCATGCTGTCGACCCCGGTTGGGTGCCGACCAAAATGGGCGGCCGCCATGCGCCGGACAGTTTTGAACGCGGATACGAAACACAAGCATGGTTGGCAAGCGCTGTGGACAAGCAGGTGTTGTGTTCCGGCGGCTATTGGCATCATAAAAAACGACAAACGCCGCATCTGTTGTGTACGGATACGGCGTTTCAGGCAGCCTTAATCAACGGGCTGGCAGCCAAAACCCAAGTCGAATTGCCATGATGACTGACGGTTATTGGGCAAGGCGCAAACCAAAGCGAATCATTCGGTTAATCAACCCTGTGCCCAAAAAACATGATGGGATTCGGCGGATTATTTTTCCTGATTAATAAAGATGTGATCGAAAACCTTGCAACAACACGCATTCAATAAGGAGGCGAACATGCAGAATATTCAAGATAAAGTGGTGGTGATTACCGGTGCAAGTTCCGGTCTGGGTGAGGCAACGGCCAGGCTGCTGGCATCGGAAGGTGCAAAAGTCGTATTGGGGGCGCGCCGCAAAGAGCGGCTCGATGCGCTGGTGGCGGACATTCAAAACAGCGGCGGTGAGGCGATTGCGCTGGCCACAGACGTAACAAACCGTGCCAACGTCAAGCAACTGATTGATACCGCCGTGCAGCATTTTGGAAAGATTGACGTGCTGCTCAATAATGCCGGACTGATGCCGCTTGCGCCGTTTGAGCGCTTGTTGACCGACGAGTGGGACGAAACAATCGACGTCAACATCAAAGGTGTTCTCAACGGCATTGCCGCCGCGCTGCCCTATATGCAGGCGCAAAAATCGGGGCATATCATCAATGTATCCTCGGTTTATGGACACATTGTTGCCCAAGGTGCCGGTGTGTACTGCGCAACCAAATGGGCGGTGCGCGCCATTTCCGAAGGCTTGCGCCAGGAAGTGAAGCCTTACAATCTGCGCACAACCGTTATCTCGCCGGGGGCGGTCAACACAGAGCTTTTAAATCGCATCAGCCAGAAAGATATTCAGGAAACGGTCAAACAGGTTGTCAGCGGATTTGGCCTGCCGCCGGAATCTTTTGCACGCATGGTGGCTTTTGCCATTTCCCAGCCGGAAGAAGTGGATGTGTCTGAAATTCTTTTCCGCCCGACGGCACAACCGGAATAACCGGATTCAGGCAGACTTGAATCAACCGTCTGATGCCGCCAGTGCATACTTTGGGTGTTGAGGGCGGTTCCGGCATTCAGTCAATTGATTTTCAGAAATTAAAGAGGAATTCCGATGAGCGACTTTCAAAAAAATGCTGTTTCCCGCCGCACTTTTATCCAATACGGCGCCGCCACCGGTGCGGGCATGCTGCTCAGCTCCGCGCAAGTATTCGCACAAAACGGCAGCGGTAACCAAGGTGCGACACCGATTTACCGCTCGATTCAAAGCAAAGGCTATGCCGCGTTTGACGAATCCGGCAAACTCGCGCCGTGGACCTTCCAGCGCCGTCCGGTCGGCGACAACGACATCCTGATCGACATCAAATACGCCAGCATCTGCCATTCCGATATCCACCAGATGAAAGGCGATTGGGGCAAACAGCCGTATCCGCAAGTGCCCGGCCATGAAATCGCCGGCATTGTGGCCGCAGTCGGTAAAAACGTGACCAAATTCAAGGTCGGCGACCGTGCCGGCGTCGGCTGCATGGTTGACAGCTGCATGCGTTGCGAAAGCTGCCTTGGCGGCTTGGAGCAGCATTGCGACAATAATGCCACCGTGTTTACCTACGGCAATCCGCAAAGCAGCTCGCCCTCTGGCATCACCCAAGGCGGTTATTCCACCAATATCGTGGTGCGCGACCATTTCGCCGTGCACATTCCCGACAACATCAAACTCGAAGAAGCTGCGCCGCTCTTGTGCGCCGGCATCACCACTTATTCGCCGCTGATGAAAGCCGATTTCAAACCCGGCGACAAAGTGGGCGTGGTCGGCATTGGCGGCCTCGGCCATCTGGCGGTGAAACTGGCGGTGTCTAAAGGCGCGGAAGTGTACGCTTTCACCACCTCGCCGAACAAAGCGCGCGACATCCGTGCTTGGGGCGCCAAAGAAGTGATTGTGGTGGATAATCTTGAGAAATTAAAACCCTACAAAGGCCGCCTTGATTACATGATTGCCACCGTGCCCGAACAATTTGACGTGGCCGCCTATGCCGCCACGGTGAAACCGAACGGCTTCTTCACCTTGGTCGGCATGCCCGATGCCTTCAACATTACCCTGAGCAACATCGGCCTGTCGCAATCACGCGTGAATTTCAATGCCTCGCTTATCGGCGGCATGCCGGAAACACAGGAAGTGGTGAATTATTGCGCCGCCCATAACGTATTGCCGCAAATCCAGATGATTCGTGCCGATCAGATTAACGATGCCTGGGAAAAAGTGGTCAACAAGCAGGCGCGTTACCGTTATGTGATTGATGCGGCCACGTTTTAAGGAACATCCGCTTGGCAGATGCGGTCAGCCGCTCGCGGTATAATCGTATCAATGCCAATCATGGCCGTCTGAAAAAGGTGCTATCAGCTTGAATAGCAATGCCTGTCTGAAACCGTTTCAGACAGGCATTATTCGTTTTGTTCTAATAAACTTTTAGCCATTAGTCGTCTAATCAAAATAATCTGCCGCGCTTATAATGCACACATGCTTTCCCGTTATTCATTAGGAGATACCATGAAAAAAGTATTAATCGTTTCCGGCCACACCGACCTGAACCAATCGTTTGCCAACAAAACCATTCTCGAAGCCTTGCAACAACGCCTGCCCGAGGCGGAATTTGATTTTCTCGACCGTGAATATCCCGATTTCAAAATTGACGTTGCCAAAGAGCAAGCCCGTTTGGTGGCGAGCGACATTATCGTTTTGCAATTTCCGCTATTTTGGTACAGCGTGCCGTCGTTGTTGAAAAAATGGCTGGAAGATGTGTTTTTGCACGGCTTTTCGCACGGCTCGACCGGCAATAAATTACACGGCAAAAAGCTGTTGCTGTCGTTTACCAGCGGTGCACCGGAAGAAATGTATGTGGAAGGCGGCATTCAAGGCTATCCGATTACCGCGTTTCTGCCGCCGCTTCAACAAACCGCCGCACTCACCGGCCTCGAATGGGCGGGCTTTATCTACACCGGCGGCTTGTCGTACACCGCCCGCAGCGATGAAGCCAAGCTGGCGCAAATGCGTGAAAAAGCCATTGCCCATGCCGAACGCGTGACAGCGGAAATTGAAAAACTGGCCGAATAATTAATCATTAAGGAAAAAGACTATGTATATGATTACCATCACCGTGAATGCCGATGTG
>CAYVIS010000152.1:0-5304 GCA_964451565.1 uncultured Neisseria sp. | reverse complement strand
AGGTGGATGAGTGGTTGAAGTCGCACGCCTGGAAAGCGTGTATACGTTAATAGCGTATCGAGGGTTCGAATCCCTTCCTCTCTGCCACATAGCAAAACCACCCCTTGAGCAATCAAGGGGTGGTTTTTCATTCTGTTTCGGCGGTTAAAATTTAAAATCGTGCGCGCTTGAGCGGCGGCTTATTCATCATCCCGCTTTTCACGATTGCGCACCACCATTGTCAGCAACCACGCAAAGCTCATCAGCAACACCAATAAAGCGCAGGTTGCCAATAAATGCGACCATAAAGATTGACCGAGAAACAGCGGGGTCATTTTTCATCTCCCTTTTCTTTATCTATACTGTACTTCTTGAGTCAAATGGGTGGGGGTATTCAGACTTCGTTTACCGCCTACGTAATTTTTTGATAGTTTTTGTGAGAATATAACAAGGCCGTCTGAAAAGCAATAGTTTTCAGACGGCCTTTTATTGTCATTAAACAGTAATATCAAACACTTAGCACATAAAAATCAAATCAGGCCAATACACCCAAAATCACGCTGCCCGCTTTAAAAATGGCGGTAGCACGCTGGCCGGGATGCAAATCCAATTGCTCGGCGCTCTGCATGGTGATTCCGGCAGTGATTGCCGCGCCGCCGCCCAAATCCACCGTAATCACAGAATTCACCGCGCCGCGATCGATTTGGCTGACAATGCCTTCGAGTTGGTTGCGTGCCGAGAGTTTGATGTGATCCAAATCGGTGGCCACAATCACGCTGGTGGATTTAATCAGCGCAATCACCGGGCTGCCTTCCTTTAAAGCCAAATTATCGCAGCTCTCCACTGTAATCATGGCTGCCAGCTCATGGCCGCTCGGCAGCGCCACGCTGATTTCGCAATTGACTGCGCCCCGCTTAATGGCGCGGACGGTGCCGGCAAGCTGGTTGCGTGCACTGGTTCTCATGATTAAAACTTCCTTTCTTCAAAATGTGTCATTCTCATATTTTCAGGCTTCAGACGGCCTTGATGTGCAAAATCTTAACGCTTTAGCAACATAATGTGAAGCGGTTTTTAGAACGCATTGCCAACACCCGATTATCTAATCCCAAAGAACTATACCCCCTACTCTTTCAGGCCGTCTGAACCTATTCCAATGATTTTCCCGCAAACCCTTTCGAAGCATATTTTTTGACACATACCTACTTTATATTACAGCTTATCCAAAAGGTTTTGAGAACAGCTTTAACCATAAAGCGCAAAGTGAGGGACACTCCATGAGCCACTTTTTAGACCGTCTGAAATTCTTCAGCAAAAAGCACGAACCATTTGCCAACGGCCACGGTGTATTGACCGAGGAAGACCGTAAATGGGAAAACGCCTACCGCAGCCGCTGGCAGCACGACAAAATCGTGCGCTCCACCCACGGCGTAAACTGTACCGGCTCTTGCAGCTGGAAAGTTTATGTGAAAAACGGCCTGATTACCTGGGAAACCCAGCAAACCGATTATCCGCGTACCCGCCCCGACCTGCCCAACCACGAGCCTCGCGGCTGCCCGCGCGGTGCGTCTTACAGCTGGTATGTTTATTCCGCCCAGCGCGTAAAATACCCGATGATTCGCGGCGTGTTGGCCGAAATGTGGCGCAATGCGCGCAAAACCATGTCGCCGGTAGAAGCTTGGGCTTATATTGTTGAGAGCGAAGAGCGCAGCAAAACCTACAAAACCCAACGCGGCTTGGGCGGCTTTGTGCGCGCCGATTGGGAAGAAGCCAATGAAATGGTGGCCGCATCCAATGCCTACACCATCAAAAACTACGGCCCCGACCGTGTAATCGGCTTCTCGCCGATTCCCGCCATGTCAATGGTGAGCTATGCCGCCGGTGCCCGTTACCTCGGCCTGATTGGCGGCGTGCCGCTTTCTTTCTACGACTGGTATTGCGATTTGCCGCCCGCCAGCCCGCAAGTTTGGGGGGAACAAACCGACGTGGCCGAATCGGCCGACTGGTACAACTCCAACTACCTGATGGTGTGGGGCTCCAATGTGCCGCTGACGCGCACGCCCGACGCCCACTTCTACACCGAAGTGCGCTACAAAGGCACCAAAACCGTGGCCGTATCGAGCGACTTTGGCGAAATGGCCAAATTCGGCGATATTTGGCTCGCGCCCAAGCAAGGCACCGATGCCGCGCTGGCGATGGCCATGGGCCATGTGATTATGAAGGAATTCCACCTCGATAATCCTTCGCCTTATTTCACCGACTACATCCGCCGCTACACCGACATGCCCATGCTGGTGCGCCTGCATGAAGACGGCGCAGGCTTTGAGCCCAAATACTTCCTGCGCGCCTCCGACATCAAAGACGGCCTGGGCGAAACCGACAACACCGAATGGAAAACCTTGGTGTGGAACACGCTTTCAGACGGCCTCGCCGTGCCCAACGGCTCGGTGGGCTTCCGCTGGGACGGCAGCCAAAAATGGAACTTGGAAACCCGCGCCCAAGGCGAACACACCGAAGCTGCGCTCAGCCTGAAAGACGCACACGATGAAGTGGTGCAAGTGGCCTTCTCTTATTTTGCCGCCGAAAAAGACGAATTGGTTTACCGCAAAGTGCCCGCCAAACGCATCACCTTGGCCGACGGCAGCACCACGCTTGTGGCCACCGTGTTTGACTTGATGGCCGCCAACTACGGCATCGAACGCGGCTTCAACGATGAAAACTGCGCCACTTCTTATGATGACGACAAACCCTACACCCCCGCTTGGCAGCAAGCCCACACCGGCGTAAACCCGGCGCAAGTGATTCAAGTGGCACGCGAATTCGCCCAAAACGCACACGACACCGAAGGCCGCAGCATGGTGATTGTGGGCGCGGGGCTGAACCACTGGTATCACATGGACATGGCCTACCGCGGCATCATCAATATGCTGATGTTGTGCGGCAGCATCGGCAAATCCGGCGGCGGCTGGTGCCACTATGTGGGCCAAGAAAAACTGCGCCCGCAAAGCGGCTGGGCGCCGCTCACCTTCGCGCTCGACTGGCACCGCCCGCCGCGCCAAATGAACGGCACTTCGTTCTTCTATACCCACACCAGCCAATGGCGGCATGAAAAACTGGGCGTCAACGAAATTCTCGCGCCCAATGCCGATGGCCGGATGGAAAACATGTCGATGATCGACTACAACGCCAAAGCCGAACGCATGGGCTGGCTGCCGTCTGCTCCGCAACTGGGCAGCAACCCGCTGGACGTGGTCGACCAGGCAGAAGCCGCCGGTCAAAACCCGGTGGATTATGTGGTCAACGGCCTGAAATCAGGCAACCTCGACATGGCTTGTAACGACCCCGACAATCCGCAAAACTTCCCGCGCAACCTGTTTGTGTGGCGCTCGAACCTGCTCGGCTCTTCCGGCAAAGGCCACGAATATTTCCTCAAATATCTGCTCGGCACCCAAAACGCCGTGTTGAGCGAAGAGGAAGACTGCATCACGCCGTCTGAAATCACCGTGCGCCCGGCTGCCGAAGGCAAGCTCGATTTGCTGGTGGTGCTCGATTTCCGCATGTCGACCACCTGCCTCTACGGCGACATCGTGTTGCCGACCGCCACTTGGTATGAAAAAGACGATTTGAATACCTCCGACATGCACCCGTTCATCCACCCCTTGAGCGAAGCCGTCAACCCGCTGTGGCAAAGCAAAACCGACTGGGAAATCTACAAAGGTTTCGCCAAAAAATTCAGCGAAATCGGCAAAGACTACCTCGGCGTGCGCAAAGACATCGTGCTCACCCCGCTGATGCACGACAGCCCGCAGGAAATGGGCCAGCCTTTCGACCCGAAAGACTGGAAACACGGCGAATGCGAGCCGATTCCGGGCAAAACCATGCCCGCCATGAGCGTGGTGGAGCGCGATTACGGCCTGATTTACCAAAAATTCACCAGCATCGGCCCCTTGCTGGAAAAAATCAACAACAACGGCAAAGGCTTGGCATGGCAAACCGGCCATGAGGTTGAGCTCTTGCGTAAACTCAACGGCGTGCGTGCCGACGGCATCGGCAAAGGCCAGCCCAAGCTCGACACCGCCATTGATGCTGCCGAGATGATTCTTACCCTCGCCCCCGAAACCAACGGCCACGTTGCCGTGAAAGCCTGGGAAGCGCTGAGCAAAGCCACCGGCCGCGAGCACAAACACCTGGCTGCCAGCGCCGAGCACACCCAAATCCGCTTCCGCGACATCGTTGCCCAGCCGCGCAAGATTATCTCTTCGCCCATCTGGTCGGGCATCGAGAGCGAAGACGTGAGCTACAACGCCGGTTACACCAATGTGCACGAGCTGATTCCGTGGCGCACCATCACCGGCCGCCAGCAGTTTTACCAAGACCACTTGTGGATGCGTGCCTTCGGCGAAGGATTGTGCGTTTACAAACCGGCGGTCGACTTCAAAACCACGAAAAAACTGCTCGGCCAACACGGCAACGGCAACAAGGAAATCACGCTCAACTTCCTCACGCCGCACCAAAAATGGGGCATCCACAGCACCTATTCCGACAACTTGCGCATGCTCACGCTGTTCCGTGGCGGCCCGAACGTGTGGATTAGCGAAGTGGACGCGAAAAAAGCCGGTATCGTCGACAACGACTGGGTGGAAGTGTTCAACGCCAACGGCACCATCACCGCCCGCGCCGTGGTGAGCCAGCGGATTCCTGAAACCATGATGTTGATGTATCACGCGCAGGAAAAAATCGTCAACGTGCCCGGCGCGGAAGTATCCGGCAAGCGCGGCGGCATCCACAATTCGGTTACCCGCACCGTGTTGAAACCCACCCACATGATCGGCGGCTACGCCCAACTGGCCTACGGTTTCAACTACTACGGCACCGTCGGCTCCAACCGCGACGAATGGGTGATTGTGCGTAAGATGAACCGCGTCGATTGGATGGACGATCCGGCTTAATACCGATAGCGGCCACACCAAGCTTTCAGACAGGCATAAATCAAATGCCTGTCTGAAAAGAAAAACAAATGTTTCAGACGGCCTTAAACAAACCATGCCTGTCTGAACAAAGCAAAAGGAACAACACCATGAAAATCAGAGCACAAGTAGGCATGGTTCTGAACCTCGACAAATGCATCGGCTGCCACACCTGCTCCGTTACCTGTAAAAACGTGTGGACTTCGCGCGACGGCGTGGAATATGCGTGGTTTAACAATGTGGAAACCAAGCCCGGCATCGGTTTTCCGAAAAACTGGGAAGATCAGGAAAAATGGAACGGCGGCTGGGTGCGCAAGCCCGACGGCAAGCTCGTGCCCAAACAAGGCGGCAAGCTGAAAAT
>CAYVIS010000151.1:0-5358 GCA_964451565.1 uncultured Neisseria sp. | reverse complement strand
CGTTTATGGTGAACTTGGCCGCCATCAGCGCCGCCATCTGCATGGGCAGCGATGTCGATAAAAACCCGCAACGGCGCTATCTGGCCAATGTGTGGCTGGGCGGGCTGTATCTGATTTTGGGCGCGGCTGGCGGCATGGTGGTGGCGCTGTTTGCCGCCCTGCCTGCCGAATTGCTGGCGGCGCTGGCGGGCATCGCCATTTTCGGCACTTTGCAAGCCAATCTGCTCGGCGCCTGGCAAGACGAAACCACCCGCGAAGCCTCGCTGATTACGCTGTTGGCTTCGGCTTCGGGCATGACGCTGTTCGGCATCGGCAGCGCCTTTTGGGGCTTGCTGATGGGTGTGGCGGTGTATCATTTAAACCAGAAAACCACCCGTTAAAGCAGAAAATATAGTGGATTAAATTTGAATCAGGACAAGGCGGGAAGCCGCAGACAGTACACCTAGTACGGCCAACGCTGTACTGGTTCAAATCTAATCCACTATATAATCAGGCCGTCTGAAAGGTTTACCAAGCTCACCATTCAGACGGCCTCAATATATCATGCGGAATCACTACACCGCTTGTGCCACAAACCACCAACACAACGGCAGCAACAACAGGGCAAACAGCGCGGTGGCCGCTTCGAGTGAGAAAAACGCTTTGCGTTTGGCCGCCGATGCCTCTTCGTCGGCCAACACCAAAAAACCAAACAGGGCGCTGACAAAAAACATAAAGCCCACCGGCAGAAACGCCAGATAATGAATATCGCGGCTGATGGTGCCGAACACAGCCACGGCAGATAAGGCAAACGACACCAGCAGCGTCAACACGCTGAACAACATCAGGCTTTTGGTGTCGCGATAAATACGGTCGAGCATAGCGGGCTCCTCTTACTGTGTGTAAATATTGGGTATAACACACCTGATTGTATAGTAGATTAAATTTGAATCAAGACAAGGCGGCGAGCCGCAGACAGTACATCGAGTACGGCAAGGCGAGCCAACGCTGTTTTGGTTCAAATTTAATTCACTATAATGCAAACGCCGCGGCCACAGTTTGACATCCGATTCAAGGGCTTAAGCCTTATTCAAACCCGCCGCCAACACCTCGATATGCTCGGGGCCGATGCCGCAGCAGCCGCCGACCATATCCGCCCCCGCCGCACACCAACGCTGCGCCCGGCTGAGGTAATTATCCGGCGTGGTGTCTTTTCGGATGGCGTCGAGGCCGTCGTTGGCTGCCAGCGCCTCGCCCGCGTGCGGCTCGAATGCGTTGGCATACACGCCCAAATGCGCCGCGCTGCCGCAATCGTCCAACACCTGCCGCGCCACCGCCACCGCCGCATCCATCACTTCGGGCTGGCTGCAATTGAACAACACCGCATCCACACCCAAAGCCGCCATTGCCGCCACCGCATCGGCCACGCGTTCGCCCGAACGCAGCAGCGGCTCGTTGTGCGGCGCTTCGTCTTCCAGCGTAAACGCCACCCAATAAGGCTTGCCGTCATCAGGCAACAGCGCTTTCAACACTGTCGGCTCGGCAATGCTGCTCTGCGTTTCCGCCAGCCAGATATCGGCATACGGCGCTTGGCCGCGAATCAGCGGCAAAGCAATGTCGGCGGCGTGCTCGGCGTCAAACAAATCGGGGCGGTAGGAGCCGAACAGCGGCGGAATCGAAGCCGCCACCCGCACCGCCTGCCCGCTTTGCGTCACCGCCTCGCGCGCCAAACGCCCCGCCACCGCCGCCAGCTCTTCGCCTTCGTCGGCAAAACGGCTGCCGATGTGGAACGGCACCACCGCATAGCTATTGGTGATAATGATTTCCGCACCGGCGCGGATAAAGTCGAGATGGGTATCGCGCACGATGTCGGGCGCTTCGGTGAGCGCCAATGCCGACCATTCGGGCTGGCGGAACGGCGCACCGCGGCGGTTGAGTTCGCGGCCCATGCCGCCGTCGATAATGGTGATGTGTTTCATGCTGATGCTCTGGTTGGTGAGGCGTTCAGACGGCCTAAAATAAAACTTATCGTGAATGAAATTTGAATCCGCTATATTGTAAACGCTTCTGCACGCAACCAAAAGTTTTCTACTCTCCTGCGCCCACCAAAAGGCCGTCTGAACAACATGATTTTCAACCGTTTACATGCCGCTTTGCGGTATAATCGGCGACATTGCCGGGCACCCAGCCCCTTAAGCCTCTTAACAACAGGAAACCCGAAATGATTAATTCAATTGCTGCTTTGTCGCCGCTTGACGGCCGCTATGCCAAATCCGTTGAAGCGCTGCGCCCGATTTTTTCCGAATACGGCCTGATGCGCGCGCGCGTGAAAGTGGAATTAAACTGGCTCAAAGCGCTGGCCGCCGAGCCGAAAATCGTTGAAGTGCCTGCGTTCAGCGAGTTCACCATCAAAGAAATCGACGACGTGATTGCCGAATTCTCGCTTGACGATGCCGCCGCTGTGAAAGCCATCGAAGCCACCACCAACCACGACGTCAAAGCCATCGAATACTGGCTCAAAGAGCGTTTCTCCGGCGTGCCCGAAGTGGCCGAAGCCAGCGAATTCATCCATTTCGCCTGCACCAGCGAAGACATCAACAACCTTTCCCACGCGCTGATGCTGCAGGAAGCGCGCGAAGCCGTGCTGCTGCCGCAACTGGCCGAAATTACCGCCAAACTGCAAACCATGGCGCACGACTTGGCCGCCGTGCCGATGATGAGCCGCACCCACGGCCAGCCCGCCACGCCTTCCACCCTCGGCAAAGAAGTGGCCAACGTGCTCTACCGCCTGCAACGCCAAATCAAGCAAATCGAAGCGCAGGAATTTTTGGGCAAAATCAACGGCGCAGTCGGCAACTACAACGCCCACATGGTCGCCTACCCCGATGTGGATTGGGAAGCGCATTGCCGCCGCTTTGTCGAACAGGATTTGGCGCTGACCTTCAACCCCTACACCATCCAAATCGAGCCGCACGACTACATGGCCGAATTCTTCCAAGCCATCGCCCGCATCAACACCATTCTGATCGATTTCAACCGCGACGTGTGGGGTTATATTTCGCTCGGCTACTTCAAGCAAAAAGTGAAAGCAGGCGAAGTCGGCTCATCAACCATGCCGCACAAAGTCAACCCGATTGATTTCGAAAACTCCGAAGGCAACCTCGGCATGGCCAACGCCGTGCTGGGCTTCTTGGCCGAAAAACTGCCCGTTTCCCGCTGGCAGCGCGACCTCACCGACAGCACCGTGTTGCGCAACATGGGCGTCGGCATCGGCTACACCATCCTCGGCCTGGTGGCGCATCTGCGCGGCCTCAACAAGCTCGAAGCCAATCCCGCAGCGCTGGCCGCCGATTTGGACGCCACTTGGGAATTGCTGGCCGAACCGATTCAAACCGTGATGCGCCGCTACGGTGTGGAAAATCCGTATGAAAAGCTGAAAGACCTCACCCGCGGCAAAGACGGCACCACGCCCGAAGTATTGAAAGTGTTTGTCGAATCGCTGGAAATTCCCGCCGAAGCCAAAGCGCAACTACTGGCGCTCACCCCCGCGCTGTATGTGGGCAAAGCCGAAGCATTGGCCAAACGCATCTGATTGCCGATTCATCAATAATCAAGGCCGTCTGAACGCAATGCGTTCAGACGGCCTTTTTATATTGCGCCGCATTTTCCGGCCCTTATCGCATAAACAACAGCAGCGGCAGTAACGGCATCAATAAATACACCGCCAGCCACAACGTCAAGGTATCGGCAACACGTTGCAGCAGCGCAAAATAGCCCCACGCATACACCCCTGCCAGCAGCAGCGCGAGCACGTCAAATTCGCCGCCCAACAGCAGCATAGGTAAAGCGCTTAATGCCGTATACATCAGCGCCCAATGCCATGCCCGCAGATTATTGCCGACATGGTCTTGCAACTTGCCGAACAGCATCATCAAGAAAATTCCCAACATCATATTCCCCTTAGTTATATTCCCCTTGGTTTGGCTTGAATTCTAACACGGCTTGGAAAACCGATTGAAGGCTTTCAGACGGCCTGGCAACGCAGGTTTCGAGTGCAGGATTCAGAACATTACCGACAATGGAAGTTCGGCATCAAAGGCCGTCTGAAAACATCGAATGCCTTCAGACGGCCTCAAGCCCTCCCAAAATCCGACCTTAAAAGCATACAAAAAACCGCACGGTCACTCCGTGCGGTTTTTTATCATCTTGCCCATCAGGCTTCACGCAGGATTTTGCGGATGGCGGAAAGCTGGCGGCGGCTGACGGAAAGCGGTTCGGGAATATCCAATACCTGCATCGCCCACGTAGCATTGCCTTCATCATCATCGCTGCCGTCCAAACGGATCAGGCAGTCGAGCGTGTGGCGGAACACCAGCGTGTTACGGTGCACGCGAATCACCTTATCACCGAGAATCTCTTCCCAATACACCAGCGTTTTCGGCAACTCATAGCTTTGACCGTCGCCGGTAAACAGAAACACGGTTTTATGCTCGGCCAGCAGATAACGCGCCTGCTGCCACGGCACTTCCACCATGCGGTCACGGTTGAAAACTTTGAAATGGGTAAAGCTGTCGGTGGATTCGCTGTTTTTTTCCTGCACCCGCGCCAAAGCAGCCTGCAAGCGGGAAATTTTAATCGGCTTGAGCAGATAATCTGCCGCCGCCAGCTCGAATGCACGCAATGCATGCTCTTCGTAAGCAGTGGTGAAAATAATCTCGGGCTGCTTTTTGGCAATGCGCTTGGTGCGCTCAACCAATTCCAAGCCGTTGATTTCAGGCAGGCCGATATCGGCAAACACAATATCGGTTTCATGCACGCTCAGCCAATCCAGTGCGGGCTGGGCATGATGGAAAGTTTTCAGCAACACGACATTGCATTCTGCCAATAATACGCGCAAGCGCTCGGCTGCCAGCACTTCGTCTTCGACAATAATCGCACTCAGCATAGGATGGTGAAAGCCTGTTGTTGGATAGTGGTATTATCGTATCTCGAACAATTGTTTATATCAATGTTAAGCAACGTAAAAGCAAGAGCCGCACAATCACCCTAAATGGAATCATTACTCGAAATTATGCTGAAAACGCAATATTTCATTTTGCTTTAATCACTTTTGAAAATTAAAATCTAATTTATTCATCAAAAATGAATGAAAATGGCAAATGCATTAAATAGTGCAGTGCTTGATTTAAATTCAATCAAACCGGCTTTTGTGTCATTATCATACAACGGTTTGGCCTGCGTCCGGCGATGCAGGCGGCACTTCGGATACATATTAACAAATAGTAGAATTCATAAAAAAACCGCCATCAGGCGGTTTTTTTATGTTTGGTTGCGGGGGCAGGATTCGAACCTACGACCTTCGGGTTATGAGCCCGACGA
>CAYVIS010000150.1:0-5413 GCA_964451565.1 uncultured Neisseria sp. | reverse complement strand
TGATGATTAATGCGGTGCTGTTTGTGTTGAACATGATTCCGATTCTGCCGCTCGATGGCGGCCGTTTTGTGGATACCTTCCTGCCTGCCAAAGCCTCGTATTCGTTCCGCAAAATCGAGCCTTACGGCATGTGGATTCTGATTGCGCTGCTGTTTACCGGCATGCTGAGCAAAATCATGCAGCCGTTTTTGGCGCTGGTGTTGGGCATTGTGCAGGGTTTCGTGCATTTGATTGGCGGCTGAGGGCAACCGCTTTTCAGACGGCCTGCTCAAGAGAAGAGGAAGGTTTTCCACCGCACGCCGTATCAAACAAGCCGTCTGAAACCACGCAAGGTTTCAGACGGCTTGTTTTATAGCCTTTTATAGCGGATTAAATTTGAATCAAAACAAGGCGGACGAACGCTGTATGGGTTCAAATTCTATTCACTATCGCATTCGATCAAAACATACCATTATCATTGGCCGACTGCTCAGGCATGGCTTGAATCACGTCCCAATGCTCCACGATTTTGCCGTTGGCATCGAGGCGGAAAATGTCCACCACCGCTTCGCCTTTGTCTTGCGGATTGGCTTGGCTGAACACATGCAGCATCACCAAATCGCCCTCGGCCATCACGCGTTTTACTTCGGCGCGCGATTGCGGGTTTTCTTTCAAAAACGGTGCAAACGCATCGATAAACGCTTGGCCGCCGTCGGCCACGCCGGGGTTGTGTTGGATGTATTCGCTGCCGATGTATTGGTCGACCGCTTGTTGCAGTTTGTGTTGGTTGAACGCCAGTTCGTAAAACGCCAGCACATTGGCTTTGTTGCGCTCAAGCGCGTTTTGCGTCTGCACTTGCGCGGCGGGGGCGGTTGGGGCGGCGGTGCCGCAGGCGCTCAATAAACAGGCGGCGGTGGCGGCGGCGATTAACAGTTTTTTCATGATAAATCTTTCGGTTAGATGGGAATCGGGCGAACAAAGGCCGTCTGAAAGGCTTTCAGACGGCCTCAATCATCACACTTCGGCCACGGTAAAACGCTGATGCAGATGCGCTTTTTGTTCCGCATCATCGGCAATCGCTTTGGCCAAATCGTCCACATGGATGCCGGCGGGGTGTTCGCCGTTCATCAATACTTCGTCTTTGCCGAGGCGGTATGTGCCTTGCGCCACGCTGGGGCTGCCTTCGTAAAACGCGGCGGGCGGGCTGATAAACGCCCAGTTCACATCGCGGCGGTCGCGCAAATCGGTGAGCAGATTGCGGGCGGCGTTGGCGCCATCGAAAATTTCTTTCGGAAATTCGGGCGTGTCGATCAATTGCACATCGGGGGCGACATAGAGGCTGCCTGCGCCGCCGACCACCAGCAGATAAGGCACGTTTGCCGCTTGCGCCGCTGCGGTAATCGCTGCCGCACCTTTGGCAAAATCCGCGCCGATGTTCGGATTGTTCCAGCCGGGGTTGAACGCGCTCACCACCGCATCAAAGCCTTGCAGTTGGGCGGAAAAATCAGCCGCGTTCACATCGGCGGCTACGGCGTTTACATTGTCCGCTTGGAATACTTTGCCGGTGTTGCGGGCAAATGCGGTTACATCGTGGCCGCGTGCAGCCAATTCTTTTACCACGGCGTTGCCGACATAACCGGTGGCACCAATTACAGCGATTTTCATCAGATTTCCTTTCGGGGTGTTGTTTTATCAGATGAACGCAGTATAAGGCCGTCTGAAACGCTTGATAATCCCGTGTTTGCTGTTTATATTGTTAAGCTCCTCTAATGAATAGGCCGTCTGAAATGCAAGACCTCAAACCGCTGCTGGTGTTTGCCGCCGTGCTCGAGCAGGGCAGCATGAACGCTGCCGCGCAAACGCTGGGCATGACGCCCTCCGCCGTCAGCCAACACATCACGCGGTTGGAAAAGCTGCACGGCGTGAAGCTGCTGCACCGCTCCACCCGCCGCCTCACGCCCACCGATGCCGGGCAGGCGTTGGCGCAATATTGCCAGCGTTTGCGCCACACCCTCGCCGACACTTTGCAGGCGCTGGATAATCTGAAAACCGAAGCCGCCGGCAGCCTCAACATCGCCCTGCCGTCGGGCATGGCGCTCGCGCCGCCGTTTCAAGCAGCCTTGCGCCGTTTGCAGCAGCAATATCCCGAAATCCGCCCGCAACTGTATTTCAGCGACACGCTGGCCGATTTGAAACAGGGCGACATCGACATCGCTTTGCGCGGCGGCGACCACGCGCTTGATGCGCCCGATTTGGTGGCGCGCCAACTCGCCGCGTGGCAATGGCGGATTTGCGCCGCCCCCGCCTATCTGGCCGCCCATGCGCCGATTACACAGCCGCAGACGCTGGCCGAACACCGTTGGCTGCACCATCTGCCCGTGCGCACCACTTTGCGGCGCGGCGCGGAAAGCTTTGTGTTGGACGTGCCCGACAGCATGTTGTGCAGCCAATTGGCGGCGGTGTCGGCGCTCACCGTGGCCGGATTGGGCTTGTCGATGCAGCTCGACGGCGAAGTGGCCGAACTGGTGGCGCAAGGCCGTTTGCAAACCGTGTTGCCCGAATGGACGCTGCCTGCCGTCAATATTTATGCCGTCACGCCGTATCGCGTGCAGTCGGCCAAAACCGAAGTGGCGCTGAAGATTTTGCAGCAAAGTTTCGCCGAAGCGGAGGCCGCATGAGCCTCTACGCGGCCTTGCGGCTGCCGGTGCTGGTGGCGCGCGACGACGGCTGGTGCGTGTATCTGCTGCATTGCCGCAACGGCGCGCTCTATTGCGGCATCAGCAACCAACCCGCCGCCCGTTTCGCCGCCCACGCCGCAGGCAAAGGCGCAAAATTCACCCGCATGAACCCGCCGCTGGAAATGCGCTTGGTCTATTGCGGCCTGTCACGCAGCGAAGCCCTGCGGCTGGAGCCGCGCATCAAGCGTTTGAATGCGGCGCAGAAGCGGCGGCTGTGGGCGGAAGCGGCGCTTTGTATAGCGCAGGAAGAAACGGAAAGATAAGGCCGTCTGAAAGGCTTGCAGCGGTTCAGACGGCATCGGTCAAGATACTTAATATAGTGAATTAGATTTGAACCAGTACAGCGTTGGCTCGCCTTGTCGTACTAGGTGTACTGTCTGCGGCTCCCCGCCTTGTCCTGATTCAAATCTAATCCACTATAATTGAAAAATGTCTGCTGCTTTTGCTGTTTTCCATCAAATTTGGTTATGTTGAATGTATCGGTCGGATTCAGCATCCGACTGATATCGGGCTGTATCACGGTATGCCAAAGCATCCAAACAAATGTGAAGAACTTGGCATAATATTTTAAAAATAAATTCATTCTAAATGATTGTATTAAATAAGGCCGTCTGAACGCTGTTTTCAGACGGCCTTTGCTGCGGATAGGCCATTTACGGGCGAATTTGTGCGGCGGCGCTGTTTCGGCGGCGGCTTCGGCTACAATACGGCCTGTTAACAAATTGTTCACAAATCCTTCACAAACAGCGAGCAGCGGATACACCGCCGCCGATGCCGGAAAAGAAAGCTTCAATATGCCGCAGACCAATGAAATCAACGTGCGCGGGCTGCTCGACAGCCGCCCCATCAGCGCTTATCAAAAATGGATTATCGCCCTCTGCTTTTTGGTGGTGGTGATGGACGGCTTCGATGTCGTCATCATGGGCTTTGTCGGCCCCGCCTTGAAAGACGCTTGGAGCCTCACCAATGACCATCTCGCGCCCGTGTTGAGCGCCGCCCTGTTCGGCCTCACCTTCGGCGCGCTGATTGCGGGGCCGGCGGGCGATAAGTTTGGCCGCCGCAAGGTGTTGTGTGCCAATGTGATGCTGTTCGGCCTGTTTACGCTGCTGGTGGCGTGGGCAAACAGTGTCACCGAAATGATTGCCTACCGCTTTATTGCCGGATTGGCGATGGGCGGCATCATGCCTCTGGTGGCGACGCTGGCGCGCGAATATTCGCCTGTGCGCCGCGCGGCGCTGCTGGTGACCATCGTGTTTGCCGGATTTACCGTCGGCGCGGCGGGCGGCGGCTTTCTGGCGGCGTGGATGATTCCGCATTGGGGCTGGGAGAGCGTGTTTGTGTTTGGCGGTGTGTTGCCGATGTTGCTGAGCCTGGTGATGCTGGCGGTGTTGCCCGAATCGGTCACCTTTCTGGTGCACAAAGGCGGCAAACACGCCACCATCCGCAAAATCGTCGAACGTTGCGCGCCGGGCAGCACCACCGAAGCGAGCCGCTTCACCATTCCGCTGCCGCAAACCGTCGGCGATGCGGCTGAAAAACCGGTGCAAACCCTGTTCAACCGCTATTACCGTGTCGGCAGCCTGCTGCTGTGGCTGGCGTATTTCCTGCATCTGTTCCTCGTTTACCTGCTCGGCAGCTGGATGCCGACCATGATTAAAGAAGCGGGGATGCAGATGCACCAAGCGGCGATTATCAGCGCCATGTTCCAACTCGGCGGCCCTTTAGGCTCGATTATGCTCGGCTGGTTTATGGACCGCTTCCGCGCCCCGCTGGTGCTGGCCGCCGCTTACGGCCTCGGCGCGGTGGTGTTGGTGGCGATGAGCAACGCAGGCGGACAATATGCGTTGCTGTGTGTGCTGGCGTTCTTGATGGGCGCGGCGTTTAACGGCGGCGGCACCGGCATGAATGCCTTTTCCAGCAACTTCTTCCCGCTCAACGCCCGCGCCACCGGCAACGGCTGGATGCACGGCATCGGCCGCACCGGCGCGATTCTCTCCGCCTTTGCCGGCGCGTGGATGCTGGGCTTGGGCTGGAATTTCTACACCATCGCCCAAGCGCTGACCGTGCCTGCGCTGGCGATTGTGGCGGTGTTTTTGTTTAACAACTGGTGGTATGCGCGTCGGAGCCAAGCCCCGGCGGAGCAGGCCGTGGTGCGCTCTTGAGTGTGGCGATGAATAGATGATGCAGGCCGTCTGAACGCGTTCAGACGGCCTTGTTTTGTTATGCAAATGGCGATATTCTTTTTTTTTCCGCCGATAACCCGATTGCCCCTATGACGCCGATTCCCCGACTTTCCCGCCGTTACGCGCTTGCCGCTTTATTGCTGACCGGCGCAGTTTTCTACAGCAGCTACGGCTTGGCCAACTGGCTGTCGGCCTTGCGTGCGCCGCTGCCGGAAGTGGTGTTTGATTGGGAGCGGCAGATGCCGTTTTGGGCGTGGACGATTGTGCCGTATTGGTCGTTGAATCTGTTTTATGCGCTGGGCTTTTTTCTGTGTCGCGAGCGGGCGGAGTTGCATCGTTATATGGCGCAATTGCTGACGGCGCAGGCGCTGGCGGTGGGGTGTTTTCTGTTGTGGCCGTTGCAGTTTGGTTGGGCGAAACCGCAGGCCGACGGCTTATCCGGCTGGCTGTTTGCTTCGCTGGCCGCGTTTGACCAGCCGTATAACCAAGCGCCGTCGCTGCATATTATGCTTA
>CAYVIS010000149.1:0-5444 GCA_964451565.1 uncultured Neisseria sp. | reverse complement strand
CTCGTGCCATGGTTAGTCTCCAAACTTCTAAAATAGTAAAACGCGATTTATACCATGAATTGCCACTCCGTTTCAAGTAGCTTTTTGAAACGGCTGTATTTTTATGGCTGCAAACCGCCTGAATGTTGTTTTTCCCAAACAAACCGACTTCACGGGAAAGGGCATAGATTATACACGGAAAATCATCGGCCTGCCTATTGGTTTGTGCAAGCAGATTTTGCCGCTGCATTAAATCCCTGCCAGGCCGTCTGAAAGCAATCCTTTCAGACGGCCTTTACTCGATTACTGCCCTGCAACCTGCCCTGCTGCATCGTCTTCGCTGTAACGCTTCAAACCGCCGCCCAAAGCTTTATAGAGGTCGGCCAGATTTTCCAGACGGGTCAGCTGGGTAGCCAGCAATGCGGAATCGGCGCTATAGCTGCTGCGTTCGGCATCCTGCATATCCAAGGCGCTGGAAACGCCGTGGCGGTAACGCAGGTTGACCAAGCGCAGATAATCAGCATAGGCCTTGCTTTGCTTGGCGTTGGCAGCATAAGCCTTATCCAGCTGCTCGCGCGCCACCAAGGCATCGGATACGTCTCTAAAGGCGCTTTGAACGGCGGCTTCGTAATTGACGATTTCCACCTGCTTCATGATTTTGGCGTAATCCAGATTGGCCTGGTTGCTGCCCCAGTTGAAAATCGGCAAGGTGATGCTGGGCGCAAACGTCCAGGTGCGGTTGCCGCCGCCAAACAGGCCGCTCAGTTCGTTGGAACCGGTACCGATGGTGCTGGTCAGGCTGATGCTGGGAAAGAAGGCGGCACGGGCGGCGCCGATGTTGGCATTCGCCTGCTTCAAGGCAAATTCCGCCGCACGGATATCCGGACGGTTGAGCAGCAAATCAGACGACAACCCGGCAGGCAGCTTGCTGATGCGGAATTGCTGGCTCAGCGGCAGCCCCGGCGGCAAATCGGCGGGCAGCGGGCGGCTGATGAGCAGCGCCAGCGCATTATTGGCCTGCTCGCGCGCCTGCACCGCTGTTGCGTAATCGGCATTGGCCGATTCAATCAAAGCTTCCTGCTGACGCAGATCCACCGCCGAAATCACGCCCGAACGATGGCGCAATTGCGACAATTTATAGGTTTCTTCGCGCGTTTTCAGCACTTTTTGCGCCAATGCCATGCTTTCTTCAGCATAGCGCTGGTTGAAGTAGGCTTTGGCCACCGAAGCAATCAGCGACAAGTGGGTAGCATCACGGCTGGCCACGCTGGCGAAATAGCTTTGCAGCGCGGCTTCATTGTTGCTGCGCACGCGTCCGAACAAGTCCAACTCGTAGCCGGTCACACCCAAGCCGATATTGTAGGCGGAAGATACATACGAATTGCCTTTGCCGCTCAAATCACGCGCCACGCGGCCACGGCTGCCGCTGCCGGTGGCATTGATGCCGGGCAGCAACGCGGCGCGGCTGATGGCATATTGCGCGCGCACCGCATCGGCATTCAGCGCCGCCACACGCAAATCAGTGTTGCCTTCCAGCGCCAGCTCAATCAGGCGGTGCAGACGCGGGTCGGCAAAATAATCCTGCCAGCCCAGCGATGCCGCCTGAATGCTGCTTTCCGCCGCAGTATCGTACTGATAGCCTTCCGGCACATTAACCGTCGGCTGCTCATACTTCGGAATCATCGTACAGGCCGACAAGGCTGCGCCAACCATCACGGCGGTGAGCGCCGGTTTTACATTCCATTTCTTCATTTCAAATCATCCTTGTCTTCATGCAACGCGCGTTTTTCTTCCTCGCTCAAACCTGATTCGGCATCGGCCACATATTTTTCTACCGACTCCGGCGTCATACCCGCCTCGGCAGACTGTAGCGCAAAACGTTCTTGCTGGCGTTTGCTGCCTTTGAAGAACTTGCGCACCACCACATAAAACAGCGGCACCAAGAATACCGACAACATCGTGCCGATCAACATGCCCCACAATACGCTGGTACCGATGGCACGTTGGCTGGCCGAGCTCGCGCCCGATGAGATATACAGCGGCACCACGCCCAGGATAAAGGCCATCGAGGTCATGATAATCGGGCGGAAACGCAAGTGCGCGGCGGCCAACGCGGCCTCCATTGCCGATTTACCCTGTGCCTGCAAGTCTTTGGCAAACTCGATAATCAAAATGGCGTTTTTCGCGCTCAAACCGATTACCGTAATCAGGCCGACTTGGAAGTAAATATCGTTGAGATACGACGGCGGCAGGCCGAACAAACTGCCGGTCAGGTTGCGGCCGGTTACACCCAACACCACGCCCAAGAAGCCCAACGGCACCACCAAAATCACCGCCAACGGAATCGACCAGCTCTCATACAAGGCCGCCAACGCGAGGAATACCGCCAGAATGGCAAAACCATAAAGAATCATGGTTTGCGAGCTGCCTTTGGCTTCTTCACGCGACTGACCCGCCCATTCGAGGCTGTAGCCGTTCATTTCGTCAACCATACGCTGCACCTCGGCCATCACTTCGCCGGAAGAATAGCCGGTGGCTGCCGCGCCATCAATCTGCATGGCCGGATAGCCGTTGAAGCGCACGCTCTGCTCCATGCCGCTTTCCCACGCCATGGTGGCAATGGTCGACAAAGGCACGGCCACACCGGCGCTATTGGGCACGGTCAGACGCATGATGTCTTCGGGTTGCATACGCGCAGCCGCATCGGCTTGCACAATCACCCGTTGCAGACGGCCATTATTGGGGAAGTCGTTGATATAAGACGAGCCCAAAGCCGTGCCCAAAACGGTACGGATGCTTGAAAAATCAATACCTTGTGCAGCAGCAGCTTCGCGATTGATGTCGATTTTCAGCTGCGGGGCATCTTCCAAGCCCGATGCACGCACATTCGCCGCATCAAACATCGGATTTTGACGCATTTTATCGATCAATTCATTGCGTTTGGCCAGCAAAGCCGCGTGGCCGCTGCTGTTGCGGTCTTGCAGATACATGCTGAAGCCAGAGCTGGTGCCCAATTCCATAATTGCAGGCGGATTCAACACCAGCGCAAAGCCGTCTTTCACGCTGCCCATCAGCGCACCGGTGATTTTACCGGCCACCGAAGAAGCATCGCTGCCTGCGGCTGTGCGTTCGCTCCAGTCTTTCAAGGTAACAAAACCGAAGCCCATGTTTTGACCCGAACCGGCAAAGCTGAAGCCCGACACGCCGATGAAGTTTTCCACTTCCGGCATCGACGTAATCACTTGGTTGGCTACCGCCAGCGTGGCATCGGTACGCTCTTTGGTGGCACCGGCCGGCAGCTGCACCATCATCATCAGGCTGCCCTGATCTTCCTGCGGCAGGAACGAAGTGGGAATGCGCATAAACAGGAATGCGGCCACTGCGGCCAGAGCCAGGTAAACAAACAGCATGCGGAAGGTTTTGCGCAACACCTTGGCCACCCAGCCTTCATAGCCGTGCGTCCAGCTGGTGAATTTACGGTTAAACCAGCCGAAGAAACCTTTTTTCTCTTCGTGATGGCCTTTCGGAATCGGCTTGAGCAGGCTCGCGCACAAAGCCGGTGTGAGCGAGAGCGCCAAGAAGGCCGAGAAGGCAATCGCAATCGCCATGGTGACGGCAAACTGTCGGTAAATATTACCGGTGGCGCCGCTAAACATCGCCAGCGGCACAAACACCGAAATCAACACCGCCGTAATACCGATTACCGCGCCGGAAATCTGGCTCATGGCTTTTTTGGTGGCTTCGCGCGGCGGCAGGCCTTCTTCGGCCATAATCCGCTCCACGTTTTCCACCACCACAATCGCATCATCGACCACAATACCGATCACCAACACCATTGCAAACATGGTCAGCACGTTAATCGACATGCCCAGATACCAAATCGAGGCAAACGCGCCCAGCAGCGAAATCGGCACCACAATCGTCGGAATGATGGTGTAGCGGATGTTTTGCAGAAACAGAAACATCACCAAAAACACCAACACAATCGCCTCAATCAGCGTGTGCACCACTTTTTCAATTGAGATAGACACGAATTTCGAGGTATCGTAAGGTGCCGACCACGTCATGTCGGCAGGAAAGAAGCGCTGCAGCGTTTCCATCTGCTCGCGCACGGCCGCAGCGGTAGCCATGGCATTACCGCTGTTGGAGAGCATCACCGCCATACCCACCGACGGCTCGCCGTTGAGGCGGGTGGAGGTGTCATAGCTTTGGCTGCCCAATTCGATTTTTGCCACATCACGCAGATACACATTGGCACCGCCGGTGGTGGAGCGCAACATAATGTTGCCGAATTCTTCCGGCGTGCTCAACTGGCCTTCCACCGTAATCGTGGCGCTGATGGTCTGCCCGGCGGCGGCGGGTTGCGCGCCCATCGAACCGGCGGAAATCTGCGCATTTTGGGCGCTGATGGCTGAAGACACGTCGGCAAACGACAGGTTATAGTTTTGCAGCTTGGCCGGATCCACCCAAATACGCATGGCACGCTGCGCACCAAATAGGCGCGCCTCGCCGACACCGTCAATCCGCTGGATTTCCGGTCTGATATTACGCTCAACATAGTCGGCAATATCTTCCGTACTCATGCTTTTTGACGACATCATCAATACCATCAAGAAGTTGGAACGGGATTTCGACACAATCACACCGTTTTGCTGCACGGTCGAAGGCAATGTTGCGGTCACTTCAGAAAGTTTGTTCTGCACGTCAACCTGCGCCAAATCCTCATTCGTTTCCGGGGTAAAGGTGAGGCTGACTGTGCCCGAACCGTTGGAGGTGGCGTTGGTGGTCATGTAGTCCAAACCTTCCACACCGTTCATGTTGCGTTCAATCACCGCCAATACGCTGTCTTCCATCACCTGCGCAGAAGCGCCCGGATAAGTGGCCGTCAGCGTGATGGTAGGTGCACCCACTGCCGGATATTGCGACACCGGCAGGCTTTGAATGCCGAGCAAACCCGCGATAATGATGAAAATCGCGATTACCCAGGCAAAAATCGGTCTGTCAATAAAAAACTTAGCCATTTCCCATCCTTATTGTGCCGCAGAAGCAGAGGCAGGCGCAGAGGCCGTCTGAACGTCAGAAGCAGCCTGTTCGCCGCCTTGAGCCGCAGGCGCTTGACCCGGCGGCGTCCATTCTTTCGGCGTCACTTTTTGCGCGCCGGTCATGCCCGCAATCGCCAAGCCGTCGACAATCACTTTGTCGCCTGCCTGCAGGCCGCCGGTAATAATCCAGTTGCTGCCCTGCTGCTGGCTGACCGTTACCACTTTGGGCGCCATGCTGCCGTCGGCATTCACCACCATCACCGTATCCTGCTGGCCGCGGGTCACCGCCTGCTGCGGCACCACAAACGCATTGGCCATATTGGCCTGCGGCAGGCTCACGCGCACATACAGGCCGGGCAACAGGATATTGTCGGGATTGGGCACTTCCGCACGCAGCGTCACTTGGCCGGTGGTTTCATCCAC
>CAYVIS010000148.1:0-5488 GCA_964451565.1 uncultured Neisseria sp. | reverse complement strand
GCCAAAACGGCTGGTGGCTGCTTTTGGCACGGCGGCGGCGCTCGCGGCGGCTTTGGGGGTCGGACAACGGCATCTCCGTAAAAAAGGTTCAGACGGCCTGCATCAAGATATTCATTTTACAAGGCCGTCTGAAAAAAGTAACCACCGCCGACACGATAAATGATGCACATCAACCACAAAAGCCGTCTGAAACCACAATCGTTTCAGACGGCTTTTGTGATAACCGAACGATTTAACATCAGAACGGGCGACTGCGCTTGTCGAAGCCACCTGAATATCGGACGCAAAACCATCGCGTGGGTTCTACTCACGAACCGCCAACAACAGCCGCCTTGCCTGAAATAAACCAAGGCCGTCTGAAACGATTGTGGTTTCAGACGGCCTCGGCTTGATGCGCATCAACATGCAGCCTATTCAATCAGATGCGTTTCCGCTTTCGGATCCGGCCCGAAACGGTTGCTGCCGCGCGTGCCCTCTAAGCAGGCGAAAATAAGCAGCACCAAGCCGCCCAACAGCGGCACCAGACACAGCAACGCCCACCAGCCGCTGCGGTCGGTATCGTGCAAGCGGCGTACCATTACCGCCAGGCTGGGCAGCAGTAAGGCAATGCCGAGCACATTCAACACCCCTTCCGCCGCCTCAGGTTTCATTCCGACCAAAAACAATACCGCCAGCAGCCCAATTCCGAACAAAAAACAGAAAAGCTGGAAAAACCAAAACTCCTTGCGCCGCGCCCGGCCTTTGAAATCGGCGTATTGCTTCAGGCATTTGATGAAGTAATAAAACATGACAATTCCTTACAGACAGAATGGTTGTGAATAATAATTATAACGTATTTTTTAGATAATGTGGTTTAGTGAGAAGGCCGTCTGAAAAGCGTTTCAGACGGCCTTTACATGATGCACATTATCGCAAAACAAGCACCCGCCGCACCCGCACAGGCGGGTTCCTGATCTGAACCACAGGTTCAGTTTCAGACGGCCTTACTGCAACCTGCGATAAAACAGCACGCTTGTTTGCAATATTGCCTCACGTGAAGACCTGGGCGCCTGCTTGCGCAGGCGCGACGGGGTTTGGCTTCGACAGGCCCAGCCACCTGAAATCATCGCAGTAAATAGCAAAAAGGCCGTCTGAACCCCTGTTCAGACGGCCTTTCAATCACGCAACCACATCACGCCAAAATCTTGCCCACAATCTCGGCCACATCTTTCGACAATTTATCCATGCCCCGAATGCGTTCGAGCTGCATGGTCATCAGGGCGCGGCGTTGCGGCTCGAGTTTGCGGCAGATGTTGAACGCCTGCACCAGCCGTGCGGCCACTTGCGGGTTGAAGGCGTCAATCTGCATCACTTTGTCGGCGATAAAGGCATAGCCGCTGCCGTTTTCGGCGTGGAAATGCGGCACGTTGCGGGTGAAGCTGCCGAGCAGCGAGCGGGCTTTATTGGGGTTTTCGAGGCTGAATTTGGGGTGGTGCAAGGCCGTCTGAACCTGTTGCAGGGTGTCGGGCCGGTGGCTGGCGCCGATGAGGATGAAGTATTTGTCCATCACCAGCGCATCGTCGGCGTAGCGTTCGGCAAACCGTTGGAGCAGTTGGTTACGGCCGTCTTCGTTGAGGTGGTTGACGGTGTTGAGGATGCTCATTTCATGGGTCATGTTGGGCGTGAGCTGCTCGTAACGGGTGATGTAGTCTTGCAGGCGCGCGCAGACGGTTTTTTGGTGCGCGGCGGCCTGTTCGCCTGAATAGGCGGCCATCGCCATCATGCCGTGGCGCTCTTCGCGGATGGTGTAGAGGCGCACGGCGGCGAGCAGGCTGCGCACGCCGGCCAATTCGGGATGGTATTCATACGGCGCTTCGATGCCGCCGGCTGCTTCTTGATCGAGCGCCCAAGTGCGGATGTACACCAGGCTTTCGAGGCAGGCTTTGGCGATGGCGTCGAGCAGGGCTTCGCGTGCTTGGTGGTAGTGCAGCGGGTGGATGTTGTCTGCGCCTTCCCACAATTCGGCGGCACTCGGCGCGCGCAGCAGCATGGCTTTGAACGCGGGGTCGAGTTCCTGCTTGAGCATGTGTTTGAACGCGTCAATCAGGCCGTTGTGGTCGGGTAGCGGCTCGCCTGCTTCGATGGCGGCAAGGTTGGCGGCCACGGCGCGGCGGTAGAGTGCCTGCCCCGCTTCCCAACGTGCAAACGGGTCGCTGTCGTGCGCCAGCAGCAGGTGCAAATCTTCATCGCTATAGGGATAATTCAGGTACACGGGCGCGGAAAAGCCGCGCAGCAGCGAGGGCACGACCTGTTCGTTCACGCCGTGCAACACAAAATCCTGTTGCGCTTCGGTCAGCAGCAACACGGCTTCGGTTTGCGGCTCGGCGTGTTCAGACGGCCTGAACGCCACCGCTTCACCTTGTCGGTTCAACAAGCCGATTTTCACCGGAATCAGCATCGGCTGTTTGGCGGCCATATCGGGCGTGGCGGGGATGGTTTGTTTGATGTTGAGGGTGAACGTGTTGTCCGCCGCATTCAGACGGCCTTCGATGTCGAGCACGGGCGTGCCTGCCTGGCTGTACCACAAAGCCATCTGGCTGAGGTCGGTGTCGTTGGCATCGGCCATGGCGGCGCGGAAATCGTCGCAAGTCACCGCTTGGCCGTCGTGGCGTTTGAAATAGAGCTGCATGCCTTTTTGAAAGCCGGCTTCGCCGAGCAGCGTGTGATACAGGCGCACCACTTCCGCGCCTTTTTCATACACAGTCATGGTGTAGAAATTGTTCATTTCCTCATACGAAGCGGGGCGCACCGGATGCGCCATTGGCCCCGCGTCTTCGGCAAACTGCAATTGGCGCAGCAGGCTCACGTTTTCGATGCGGCGCACGGCGCGGCTGGCGCGGTCGCCGGAAAATTCTTGATCGCGGAACACGGTCAAGCCTTCTTTCAGCGACAGTTGAAACCAGTCGCGGCAGGTGACGCGGTTGCCGGTGTAGTTGTGGAAATATTCGTGCCCGATTACCGATTCGATGCCTTCAAAATCGGCATCGGTGGCGGTACGGCTGTCGGCGAGCACATATTTGGTGTTGAAAATGTTCAAGCCCTTGTTTTCCATCGCGCCCATATTAAAATCACCCACCGCCACCACCATATAGATGTCGAGGTCGTATTCGAGGCCGAAGCGCTCTTCATCCCAGCGCATGGCGTTTTTCAGCGACTCCACCGCAAACGGCACTTTGGCTTTGTCGGCTTCAGAAGTGTAAAACACCAGCGCCACCTCTTTGCCGCTTTGGGTGGTGAATGTGTCGCGCGTTACCGCCAAATCGCCCGCCACCAGCGCAAACAGATAGCTCGGTTTGGCAAACGGATCCAGCCATTTCACCCAATGGCGGCCGCCTTCCAAATCGCCGCCGTCGATTTTATTGCCGTTGGACAGCAACACCGGATAGCGTTTTTTGTCGGCCACGATGGTGGTGGTGAATTTCGACATCACATCGGGGCGGTCGGGATAGTAGGTGATTTTGCGGAAACCCTCCGGCTCGCATTGGGTATAAAGATTGCCGCCCGAGCCGTAAAGCCCCATCAGCGATTTGTTGTCATACGGCAGAATGCGCGTTTTCACTTCCAGCACAAAACTTTCAGACGGCACATTGTTTACCGTCAGCGCCTCATCGGCCAACACATAATCCGTCACCGCCTCGCCGTCGATTTTCAAAGACAGCAATTCCGCCGAACCGTTCAACACCAGCACCGCCCCCGCCTGCTTGGGCAACACCACCATCCGCGCTTTCACAATCGTGTCCGGCTCGCCGATTTCAAAACGCAAATCGGTTTGGCGGATGTGGTAGGCGGGTGCTTGATAGTCTTTCAGATAATGAACGGTTTTTTCGGTCATGATGATGCTCTCTTTGTGTGTATGTGCGGTTCACGAAACCGTAATATAGGGTTTCAGACGGCCTAAAGCAATCGCTTTTGCGCATCATACCCGAAACATAAGACAGGCCGTCTGAAACCTTTCAGACGGCCTGTAGGATTCAACCCGGCTTTTTTATTGCCAAACCAACAGCGCGTGGTTGCGTTTGCCACGGCGGATGATGGTGTATTTGCCGAAACGTTTGTGTTCGTCGGTGAGCAGATAGGCATCATCGGGTTTTTCCGGCGCGAAATCGGCGTTGTTTTGCTCGACGGTTTTGCCGTTCAACACCACCGCTTTGCTCGCTACAAAACCGCGTGCTTCCTTATTCGATGAGGCCAGTTTCGCCGTCATCAGCGCATCGACCACATTCAGACGGCCTGACACTGCAAACGCAGGCAAACCATCCAGCGCCAATTGCTCGAAATCGGTTTCAGTCAGATTGCTTTGGTCTTCGGCAAACAGGCTGGCGGAAATGCGTTGCGCCGCTTCCAGCGCCGCTTCACCGTGAATCAGGCGGGTCATTTCTTCGGCCAAAATGCGTTGCGCTTCGGGCTTGGTGCCGCTGGCTTGGTCGGCCGCCTCAATCGCATCAATCTCTTCCACGCTCAAAAAGGTGAAATATTTCAAAAATTTATACACATCGGCATCGGCCACTTTGAGCCAGAATTGGTAAAACTGATAAGGCGAGGTTTTCTTGGCATTCAGCCACACCGCGCCGCCTTCGGTTTTGCCGAATTTGGTGCCGTCTGATTTGGTCACGAGCGGCAGCGTGAGGCCGAACACGCTTTGCTGATTGAGCCGGCGTGTGGCATCGATGCCCCAAGTGATGTTGCCCCATTGGTCGGAGCCGCCGATTTGCAGCATCACGCCGTGGCGCTTGTTCAATTCGGCAAAATCGTAGCCTTGCAGCAAGGCATAGGCAAATTCGGTAAACGAAATGCCCACATCATCGCGCTCGATGCGCTGCTTCACCGATTCTTTCGCCAGCATTGCATTCACGGAAAAATGCTTGCCGATGTCGCGCAGAAAATCCAAGCAGCCCATGCCGCCGAACCAGTCGTAATTATTGGCCATAATCGCGGCATTATCGCCCTCGAAGCTCAAAAAAGGCTCAAGTTGGCCGCGGATGCTGTGCACCCATTGCTGCACGGTTTCCAAAGTATTCAGGCTGCGCTCGGCCGCCTTGAAGCTCGGGTCGCCAATCATGCCGGTGGCACCGCCCACCAGCGCCACCGGCGTGTGGCCGGCCAGCTGGAAGCGGCGCAAGGCCAGCACCGGCAGCAAATGGCCGATGTGCAGGCTGTCGGCCGTGGGGTCGAAGCCGCAGTAAAGCGCGATTTTCTGCTCGTTGAGCAAGGCATCAAGCGCTTCGGCATCGGTGGTTTGCGCGATCAGGCCGCGCGATTGGAGGTCTTGGATGATTGATAGCATATTTATAACCAATTTATTTATACCTATAATTTTTTGCATTACGCTGTTCTGCATTCAACTTTTTAATATTAAGAGCTTCTCTATAGCACGGGTGTATTTCCCAGATTAAATTAAAGTCGTTATTACCACCTGAAAACAAATCTGGCAAATCGGAATAATTATAAT
>CAYVIS010000147.1:0-5555 GCA_964451565.1 uncultured Neisseria sp. | reverse complement strand
CGCCCAACCGCCGCCCGATTATCGTACTCGACCCCGGCCACGGCGGCGAAGACCCGGGTGCCATCGGCCCCAGCGGCCTGCGTGAGAAAAACGTGGTGCTCGCCATCGCCCGCGAAACCAAAAAGCGCCTCGATGCATTGGGCTACAAAACCTATATGACCCGCAATGAAGACATATTCATTCCGCTGGGTGTGCGCGTGGCCAAAGCCCGCTCGCTCAAAGCCGATTTGTTTATTTCCATCCATGCCGACGCCTTTACCAACCCTAGCGCCCGCGGCACCGGCGTTTATGCCTTGAGTACGCGGGGCGCCACCAGCGCCGCCGCCCGCTTCTTGGAGCAAACCCAAAACAGCGCCGACTTAATCGGCGGTGTGCAAAAAGTGGGCAATAAAAATGTGGACAATACTTTGTTTGACATGACCCAAACCGCCACCATCAAAGACAGCCTGGTGCTGGGCAGCAGCGTACTAACCGAATTGGGCAAGCTCAACAAATTGCACAAAGGCCGTGTCGAGCAGGCCAATTTTGCAGTATTGAAAGCGCCGGACATTCCCTCGATTCTGGTCGAAACCGCCTTTATTTCCAACCCTACCGAAGAGCGGCTGCTTGCCAGCACATCGTTCCGCCAAAAAACCGCCGCCTCCATTACCCAGGGCGTGCGCAACTATTTGAGCAAAGCCGTATTGGCACGCCGCTAGCATCAAGCCGAAACCAAGCCTTTACGCCCTCTTCTGCACGCTGCACAAGAGGGCGTAACTGCGCCATGCCTTGCCAAAGCTTTACGCCGATGATTGCTCAAACATTTTTGGCTGCGGTTATTACGATGAAAACAAACAAACGCCATCCAAACAAAAGGCCGTCTGAAAGTTTCAGACGGCCTTGATGAAAACTTGTCAAACCAGCTTAGCGCACACCGAAATTGGCTTGCAGCAATGCACACTTCGGCTGCTCTCGGCGGCTGCGGCGCGAACGGCCGGCGATTTTTCCGCAAGCTGCGCCCGGATCGCTGCTGCGCTCACTCTGGCGCTCAGCCGCACGGCTTTCACGCGCCGGGCGGCTTTCTTTATTCTCTTTGCTTTCACGGCTGTTGCTGCTGCGCTCGCGGCTCGATGCGGCCGCAGGCTCGACAACAGTATGACTATCCTCTTTCCACCAACGCGGCTCAAAGCCCTCGATGCGTTCCACTTCCACTTCGCTGCCGGTGAGCGCTTTGATGGATTCAAACATTTTTTGCTCGTGCTCGTCCATCAGCGAAATCGCCACGCCGTCGGCACCTGCACGACCGGTGCGGCCGATACGGTGTACATAATCTTCGGCCTGGGTCGGCAATTCATAATTAATTACAAACGGCAGCTCGGCGATATCAAGGCCGCGGGCGGCCACATCGGTCGCCACCAGTACGCGCAAACGGCCTTCTTTAAACGCGCCCAGCGTTTCCAGGCGGGTTTGCTGCGATTTGTCGCCGTGAATCGCCTGTGCGGCAATCTCGCGGCGCACCAAATCGCGGGTAACCTGATCCACGCTCTGCTTGGTTTTACAAAACACAATCACCTGATTCATGTTCAAATCCACAATCAGGCGCTCCAGCAGGTTGCGCTTGCGCACGGTATCTACCGCAATCACATGCTGCTCCACATTGGCATTGGCGGTATTCTGCGCAGCCACTTCCACCTGCTCGGGGCTTTTCATAAAATCTTGCGCCAGCTTGCGGATAGGCGGGGCGAAAGTGGCGGAAAACAACAGGGTTTGGCGCTGCTTGGGCAGCATCTGCATGATGCTGCGGATATCGTCGATAAAGCCCATGTCCAGCATGCGGTCGGCTTCGTCCAGCACCACGATTTCCACTTTATTGAAATTGATGTTTTTCTGCTTCACATGATCGAGCAGCCGACCGACAGTCGCCACCACGATTTCGCAACCGGCGCGCAAATCTTTGGTTTGTGCATCCATATTCACCCCGCCAAACAATACGGTGTGGCGCAGAGGCAGGTTTTTGATGTAAGCCTGCACGTTTTGATCAATTTGGTCGGCCAGCTCACGCGTGGGTGTGAGCACCAGCATGCGCACGGGGTGCATGGCGGGCGAGGTGCTGGGCGTGGCATAGCGCTTCAGGCGCTCCAGGCTCGGCAACATAAATGCAGCGGTTTTACCGGTGCCGGTTTGTGCCGCCGCCAGCAAATCGTGGCCGGCCAGTGCTTTGGGAATGGCCGCAGCCTGAATCGGCGTGGGCGTTTCGTAGCCTTGCGCGGTAAGGGCATCGACAATTTCTTTGCCCAAACCGAGTGATGAAAATGGGTTCATAAATCAATTGTTCTTTCTTTCAGACGGCCTCGGCAGATAATGGAGGCCGTCTGAAAAAGGATAAGGTTCGGGTTGCGCAATCGTATCTATCCATCGGCGCAACCGGCTTCAATAAGGGGATGGCTATTATGCCATAAATCGGCCATCCGTTCAGAACCGCCTGCACCGTTTCAGACGGCCTCAAGGCTTCACCAATCGCCCGTGCGCTGCAAATCGTGTTGCGCCAAGGTGTCGGCATGCTCGCTGCGGCTTTGGTATTCGCGGTCTTGGCGCAGGCTGTCGGCCACATAAGTCAAATGCCCTTCGGCGATTTCGGCGGCGCGGCGCGGCTGCATCTGCTCGATGGCTTCAAACAGGGCGCGGTGGTGTTTGATTAAAGTCGGACGCGGGTCGTCGATTTGCTCGGTGTGCATGATATAGCTGCGCGTCTGCCGATACAGCATTTTCAACAAGCCGCCGGACAGCTGGGCAAACAGAATATTGTGCGCCGCCTCGGCAATGGCCTGATGAAAGCTCACATCCGCTTCGGCCTGCTGCTCGCGGCTGCCGCTCTGATAAGCCTGCTCGAATTTTTGCAGCCAGAAGCCCATCCGCTTCAAATCCGCCTCGGTGCGCCGCTCCGCCGCCAGCGCCGCCATGCAGCCTTCCATGCTGCGGCTGAAATCGAAAACATCGTTTTCCCATGCCGGGTGGTTGCCGAGCAGGCTTTGCCAGCCGAGCAGAAAATCCTGCTGCGGCTTGGCCGACACATAATAACCGTCGCCCTGCCGCGCTTCGAGCATTTCGCGCGCCACCAGCATTTTCAAGGCCGAACGCAGCGACGGGCGCGACACGCCGAATTCTTCCGCCAGCTTGCGCTCGGGCGGCAATTTGCTGTCGAGCGGATATTCGCCCGACACAATGCGCTCTTCCAACACCGCCAAAATCTGTTCGCTGATTTTCTGCGGCTTGATAATCGTTTGCTGCACCATCTCAACATCCTTCCTGCATTTTATGATTGTTTTTTGTGTGTTCAGGCCGTCTGAAAATTTGGCTTTATTAGTTTACCAATTTTTCAGACGGCTTCATTCAAATTTGATACAAACACTACATCCCACTACTTTTCTTGGTTTTCAAAGTGTAAAAAACCACATTTCCAGCCACATTCCAACACGGCGCTAAAAGAAACAATTTATCCAAATATTCAATAGATTAAATAGTCTAATTATTCAAACAGCCCAAGCTGCCGCCGCAAAGCTGCTGCGCCGACCCGCGCACGGCTATTGACCGTTGATGTAACCTTTTGTAAAGTATAACACACTTGGTTTAATTGGTAACACCAATTTACCAACAAAAAGAAAAACCGACATCCGTCGGCCTTGTTCCACACAACAACAACTCAATCGGAGAGACCATGAGTATTCTCAACACTTTGCTTGCGCTGGCACCGATTATCACCGTATTCGTTTTACTGGTGGTATTGAAGCTGTCGGCCAAAATTTCAATGGCGGCGGCTTATGTCGTCACCGCGCTGCTGGCGCTGCTGGTTTGGCAGGCCTCACCCGCTGTGGTGGCCGCGGCGACGGTGAACGGCGTGATTGTGTCGCTGACCATTCTATATATCGTGTTCGGCGCTATTTTGATGCTGAACACGCTCAAAGAAAGCGGCGCTATCCACTCCATCCGCCAAGGCTTTATGGATATTTCGCCCGACCGCCGCGTGCAGATGATTATCGTCGCCTGGCTGTTCGGCTCGCTGGTGGAAGGCTCGTCCGGCTTCGGCACGCCTTCTGCCGTGGGTGCGCCGCTGCTGCTGGCATTGGGCTTCCCCGCTATGGCTTCGGTGATGGCGGTGTTGATTATCCAATCGACGCCGGTATCGTTCGGCGCTGTGGGCACGCCGCTGCTGGTGGGCGTGTGGTCGGGCATCAGCAATAAAGAAGACGTCACCGCCGCCCTCGCCCCGCAAACCGTCGACCAATATCTGCTGCAAATCACCGGCAATGTCGGCCTGCTGCATGCCTTAATCGGCTTCCTGATTCCGCTGATTCTGTGCGGCATGCTCACCCGTTTTTACGGTGAAAAACGCTCGTTTGCCGAAGGCTTGAAAGCTTGGAAATTCGCCCTTTTCGCAGGCATCGCCTTCACCGTGCCCTATTACTTGGTTGCCCGCTTTATGGGGCCGGAATTCCCCTCGCTGGTCGGCGGCTTTATCGGCCTGCTGCTGGTGGTGCCCGCCGCCAAACGCGGCTGGTTTGTGCCGAAAGAAACCTTCGATTTCCCGCCGCGCGAGCGCTGGGAAAGCCGCTGGATCGGCGTGTTGAAAGGCAATGCGCAAGATGACGACGATACGCCGTCATTCTCCGTGTTCCGCGCCTTCTCGCCCTATATCATCGTCATCGGCCTGCTGATTCTGACCCGCGTCGTCAAGCCCCTGAAAGCGTTTCTCACCAGCGACATGACCACCATCACGCTGGCCAACCTGTTCGGCACGCCGATTACCAGCAAAGTGCAATTCGGCTATTCGCCCGGCACCATCCTGATTCTCGTGGCCATCGCCTGCATCTTCATTTTCAAGATGGACATCAAACGCTTCCAGCGCGGCTGGGGAGATGCCGGCAAAACCCTGATTTCCGCCGCACCCGCCCTCTTCCTCGCCGTACCGATGGTGCAGGTATTCATCAACTCGCAATCAGGCGACATGAGCGCCGCCGATGCGCTGCCCGCCATGCCGATGGTGTTGGCACAAAGCGCAGCGCATTGGTTTAGCGGTGTTTGGCCGAACATCGCGCCCGCCATCGGTGCCTTGGGCGCATTTATCGCAGGCTCCAACACCATCAGCAACATGATGTTTTCCTACTTCCAGTTTTCCACCGCCCAGCAAATCGGCCTCAATACCGACCTCTCCTCCTTCGTGGTGGCGCTGCAGGCCATCGGCGGCGCAGCGGGCAACATGATTTCGGTGCACAACGTCGTGGCCGCCGCCGCCGTGGTGGGCTTGCTCAACCGCGAAGGCGAAATCATCCGCCAAACGCTGATTCCGATGAGCTACTACATCCTGCAGGCAGGCTTAATCGGCCAAGCGCTGATCACCGGCAGCATTGGCTGGTGGATTGCCGCCGCCGCATTCCCGCTGATTTTCTTCGGCATCATGTCGCTCACCGGCAAGAAATAGCCCGCTCTCAAGCCAGCAAAAAGCCCGTTGCCCGCAGCGGGCTTTTATCTTTTTTTGCATAAAAATGAACTTAATCCCGCCGCCGCAACTCTATACACGC
>CAYVIS010000146.1:0-5582 GCA_964451565.1 uncultured Neisseria sp. | reverse complement strand
GGCTGCCGTCCATTTTCATGATGGAGCCTTTGCCGAATTGTTTTTCAATTTGGGCGAGGGCGGCGGCTAGGGCTTTGCTTTTTTCGTCTGACATGGCGGTTCTCGTGAGGGGTTGTTTAAATCAACTAAGAATTTTCTTAGCCATTATCGCATAAAATAAGAAAAAGTATAGTATTATTTGATTTTGTTTCAGACGGCCTTGTTGATTTGATGAAAGGCCGTCTGAAAACAAAAGCTTAATGGCCGCACGCGCCGGCGGATTCTTCGCGCAGGGCTTGGGCGGCCTGCTCGTCGGCGTGGTAGCTAGAGCGTACCATCGCGCCGATGGCGGCGTTGGTAAAGCCCATGTCGTAGGCTTCTTTTTCAAATTCTTTGAATTGCGCGGGGGTGACGTAGCGCAATACGGGCAGGTGGCCGTCTGAAGGTTGCAGATATTGGCCGATGGTAATCATTTCGATGTTGTGTGCACGCATGTCGCGCATGATTTCGCGGATGTCGTCGTCGCTTTCGCCCAAGCCGACCATGATGCCGGATTTGGTGGGAATGTGCGGCATCATTTCTTTGTAGCGGCGCAACAGTTCGAGCGAGTGTTTGTAGTCGGCACCGGGGCGGGCTTTTTTATACAGGCTCGGGTGGGTTTCGAGGTTGTGGTTCATCACGTCGGGCGGGGTTTGGGCGAGAATTTCCAGCGCGATATCGAGGCGGCCGCGAAAATCGGGCACGAGAATTTCGATTTTGGTTTGCGGGCTTTTTTCGCGAATGGCGCGGATGCAGTCGGCAAAGTGCTGGGCGCCGCCGTCGCGCAAGTCGTCGCGGTCCACCGAGGTGATCACCACATAGCGCAGCTTCATGGCGGCCACGGATTCGGCGAGGTTTTTCGGCTCGTCGGCGTCAAGCGGGTTGGGGCGGCCGTGGCCGACGTCGCAGAAGGGGCAGCGGCGGGTGCAGATGTCGCCCATAATCATAAAGGTGGCGGTGCCTTTGCTGAAGCATTCGCCGATATTGGGGCAGCTGGCTTCTTCGCACACGGTATGCATTTTTTGATCGCGCAGAATATTTTTGATTTCAAAAAATTTCTTGCCTGTGGGCAGCTTGGCGCGTATCCATTCGGGCTTTTTGATTTTTTCTTCGAGCGGCACCACTTTGATGGGGATGCGCGCGGTTTTGTCGGCACCTTTGAGTTTGATGCCTTGTTTGGGGTCGATTTTGATTTCGCTCATGATAGAGAGTCTTTCAATGCGAGTTGTGTGTTCAGATGGCCTGTGAGCTTGGCGGCCACTTCTGCCAAGCTGGGGCAGGGGCTTAGCAAATCGGCCATTTGGGTCATTTCCATGCCAGCATAGCCGCAGGGGTTGATGTGGGTGAACGGGCTTAAATCCATATCGATATTGAGTGCGAGGCCGTGATATACCGCGCCGTTTTTGATGCGCAGCCCCAGCGAGGCGATTTTTTTAGCGCCCACATACACGCCCGGACGCTCAGGATCGGCGGCGGCGGCAATGCCGTATTCGGCCAGGGTGGCGATAATGCTGTTTTCAAGCGCGCTCACGATGTGGCGCACGCTGGTTTGGCGGCGCTTGAAATCAATTAAGGTATACACCACGAGCTGGCCGGGGCCGTGATAGGTGATTTGGCCGCCGCGGTCGATCTGCACCACGGGAATATCGTCGCGTATGAGCAGGTGCTCGGGCTTGCCGGCGAGGCCTTGGGTGAACACGGGCGGATGCTCCACCACCCACAATTCGTCTTCGGTGGCTTCGCTGCGCGCATCGTTAAATGCTTTCATGGCTTCAAACACGGGCGCGTAATCGGCCAAGCCCAGTTGCACGGTTTTCATGTTTAGAGCACCATTTTAACCATGGGGTGCGCCGTGAGCGCGTGGTAAATCTTGTCGAGCTGCTCTTGGCTCTCCACATTTACCTGAGCGGTAGCACCCAGATAATTGCCTTTGCTGCTGGGGCGGGTGCTGATTTGGTGCGACTCGGTGTCGGGCGCGTGTTCGCGGATCACATCTAAAATCGTGTTTTCAAATTCGGGATGGTGCGCGCCCATAATTTTCACCGGAAAAGTGCAGGGAAACTCGATGAGCGTGGTTTTTTCTTCTGACATGGTGGCTCCTTGGCGCGGAAGAATATAGCGGAATAAATAAAAAAGTTTTGCATCACTTTAAATCTTTATTTCGCGATAGAGGCCGTCTGAAACCGTTTCAGACGGCCTGCTTTTAAATAGATAGCGGATGGCGCTCATTTTAGCGCAATCCGTTGGCTGAATCCATAAATGCCGCCGCGCTGCGTTTTTTCAAGCCGGCGGTGGCAAAAAACGACTGTGGGCACGGCGGCAAAATGCAGCCGCAGTTTGGCTGAAGAAGCGCCGTGCGTCGATTCTGTCGACGAATGCGGGGCAAGTCTTGAAAAAACATATTCCGGCACAACTTTGCGCATAACCCGATTGAATACTGGAAAACAGGGATTGAAAATGAAAACAGATAAGCATTTTGAGGAATATAGCGCACTGGCCACTTTGCCGCTGCGCGATGTGGTGGTGTATCCGCACATGGTGCTGCCCTTGTTTGTGGGGCGGCCCAAATCGATTGCCGCGCTTGATTTGGCGATGGATAACGATGAGCCGGTGTTTTTGCTGGCGCAGCGCAATCCCAATGATGAAGAGCCCAATGCGAAAGATTTGCACGAAATGGGCACGGTTGCCCATGTGTTGCAGGTGTTGAAGCTGCCCGACGGCACGGTAAAAGTGTTGGTGGAAGGCGTGCGCCGTGCGCGTGCACTGACGGTGGACGACACCGGCGAGCTGTTTTTGGCGCATGTGGAAGCGGTGAATGACGAAGCGGGCGACAGCGCCGATATGGAAGCCTTGCGTCGCACGTTGTTGTCGCAGTTCGACCAGTTTGCCAAGCTGAACAAAAAAATCCCCGGCGAAGTGTTGGGCACCATTCACGGCATTGAAGAAAACGGCCGTTTGGTCGATACCGTTGCCGCACACCTGCAATTGAAGTTGGAGCAGCGTCAGGAAATTTTGAACACGGTCAGCGTGGCCGCGCGCATGGAATACCTGCTCGGTCAAATCGAAGCCGAGCTCGACATTATGCAGGTGGAAAAACGCATCCGCGGCCGCGTGAAGCGCCAGATGGAAAAATCGCAGCGCGAGTATTACCTCAATGAGCAGGTGAAAGCGATTCAGAAAGAGCTGGGCGAGGAAGACGAGCGCGGCGAGCTGGATGCGCTGGAAAAACAAATCAAGGAAGCAGGCATGAGCAAAGAAGCGGAAGAAAAATGCCTTGCCGAGTTGAAAAAGCTGAAAATGATGCCGCCGATGTCGGCCGAATCCACCGTGGTGCGCAATTATATTGACACCTTGCTGGAGCTGCCGTGGAAGAAAAAATCACGCGTGATTAAAGACATTGCCAAAGCCGATTTGGTGCTCAATGCCGACCATTACGGCTTGGAAAAAGTGAAAGAGCGCATTCTCGAATATTTGGCGGTGCAAAAACGCGTCGACAAACTCAAAGGCCCGATTTTGTGCTTGGTCGGCCCGCCGGGCGTGGGTAAAACCTCGCTGGGCGAATCCATCGCAAAAGCCACCGGCCGCCAATATGTGCGCATGGCCTTGGGCGGCGTGCGCGACGAGAGCGAAATCCGCGGCCACCGCCGTACCTACATCGGCTCGATGCCGGGCAAAATCCTGCAAAACATGGCCAAAGCAGGCGTGAAAAACCCCTTGTTCCTGCTTGATGAAATCGACAAGATGGGCAACGATTTCCGTGGCGATCCCGCCAGCGCGTTGCTGGAAGTGCTCGATCCCGAGCAAAACAGCAAATTTGCCGACCATTATGCCGAAGTGGATTACGACTTGAGCGACGTGATGTTTATCGCCACGTCCAACAGCCTCAACATCCCGCCGGCGCTGCTCGACCGCATGGAAATCATCCGTCTGTCGGGCTATACCGAAGACGAAAAAATCAACATCGCCATGCAATATTTGGTGCCCAAGCAGATGAAACGCAACGGCGTCAAAGGCGGTGAAGCGGTGATTGAAGAAAGCGCCGTACGCGACATCATCCGCTATTACACCCGCGAGGCCGGTGTGCGCTCGCTCGACCGAGAAATTGCCAAAATCTGCCGCAAAGTGGTGATGAAAGTAGCTTTGGCGGAAGACAAAAAAGCCGCCATAGGCAAAGGCCGTCTGAAAGCCGAAGCCACGGTGGTGAATGCGGAAAACCTGCACGACTATCTGGGCGTGCGCCGCTTCGATTTCGGTGTCGCCGAAGATGAAAACCGCATCGGCCAAGTGACCGGTCTGGCGTGGACGGAAGTGGGCGGCGAATTGCTCACCGTTGAAGCCGTGGCCTTGGCGGGCAAAGGCAACATCATCCGCACCGGTCAGTTGGGCGATGTGATGCAGGAATCGATTTCCGCCGCTTGGAGCGTGGTGCGCTCGCGTGCCGAATCGGTCGGCTTGGCAACGGATTTCTACGAGAAGAAAGACATCCACGTGCACGTGCCCGAAGGTGCGACCCCGAAAGACGGCCCCAGCGCAGGCATTGCGATGACGCTGGCGATGGTGTCGGCCTTCACCGGCATCCCCGTGCGCGCTGATGTGGCCATGACTGGCGAAATTACCCTGCGCGGCGAAGTTTTGCCCATCGGCGGCTTGAAAGAGAAGCTGCTGGCAGCCTTACGCGGCGGCATCAAGCATGTATTGATTCCGCACGACAACGTCAAAGACTTGGAAGAAATTCCGGATAACGTCAAAGAAGGGTTGACCATCCATCCGGTAAAATGGATTGACGAAGTGTTGTCGCTGGGTTTGGAACGCCAACCGGAGCCGTGGCAGGACTCGGGAACCGAGTCGGGCGGCGGGCTGTCGAAAGAAGACGGCAAGTCAAGCGTAAAAGCCACCAAGCATTGATTTTGTGACAATGTGTTGTAAAAGATGCGGTGAAACGGGGTGAAAGCTTGCCAAACCTCAATATTCCGCATCTTTTCGCTTGACACGGCGATTTTAGGCTTGTTATAAAGTCGCAGATGTACAAAATTTGTACCCAAACGCCCGATAGTCGGGGCTTTCATTACTTCTAAACGATAGAAAGGGACTTATTGTGAACAAGTCTGAATTGATTGAAGCCATTGCTCAAGAAGCCGATATTTCCAAAGCTGCCGCTACCAAAGCATTGGACGGTATGATGAATGCTGTAACCAACGCGCTGAAAAAAGGCGACACCGTCACTTTGGTCGGTTTCGGTACTTTCTACGTTGGCGAACGTGCCGAACGTCAAGGCCGCAACCCGCAAACCGGCGAGCCGCTGACCATCGCTGCTGCCAAAACTCCGAAATTCCGCGCCGGTAAAGCGCTGAAAGACGCGCTGTAATATTCTGCATTCCGATGCGATTTAAGAAAGGCAGGCTGAAAAGCCTGCCTTTTTGCATGTCTTGTCGGAGCGCGGAGAAATTGTCGGCAAGAGGCCGTCTGAAAGATGCGCAGCAGGGCAAAACACGCTACAATGCGGCTTTGCTTTTTATTCCGATACAAAACTATGTTTGCTTCCGTAGAAAAATACAGCGGCCCCG
>CAYVIS010000145.1:0-5584 GCA_964451565.1 uncultured Neisseria sp. | reverse complement strand
GTGCACCCCACGCTGATTCCTGAATGCCGCCTGTTGGCCAATGTCAACGGCGTGATGAACGCTGTGCGTGTAGATGCCGATATGGTTGGCGAAACATTGTATTATGGCGCCGGTGCAGGCGCATTGCCGACTGCCAGCGCCGTAGTGGCCGATATCATCGACATCAGCCGCCTGATTACCGCCGATTCGGGCAATCGTGTGCCGCATCTGGCATTTCAGTCGGGTGAAGTCAAAGCGCAACGCATGTTGGATATGGACGAAATCACCAGCAGCTACTACCTGCGCGTAGAGGCGGAAGACAAACCGGGTGTACTCGGTCAGATTGCCAATCTGCTGGCCAAAGAAGATGTGTCGATTGAAGCGCTGATTCAAAAAGGCGTCATCAAACAAACCATCGCCGAAATCGTGATTCTGACCCACAGCACGGTCGAGAAAAACATTAAAGCAGCCATTGCCGCGATTGAAGCCCTGCCGTCGGTGGAGCGCCCGGTAGTGATGATTCGAATGGAGAGCCTGCATGCCGCAAACTGAGCAGCCGCAGCTAAATCCTGAACAACAGCGCTGCCGCGCCAAAGCCAAAATCCGCACCATCCGTATCTGGTTTTGGGTGGTGATGGCTTTGTTTGCCGGATTTTTCTTCTTGTCGCAATGCGCTTTATCCAAACCCAAAGCCAAGCAGGCAATTATCGAATCGTGTGTGAAAAATGTGCCGTTTTCCGAAAAATGGCAGGCAGATTTGAAAGCGCGCGGCTTGGAAGGCAAATCAGCCGATGTAATTGCCGATTACTGCACCTGTATGTGGGTTGAACCGCTGGACAAGCTGAGCGAAAAGCAGATTCAGTCGTTCAGCAAAATCAGTGCGCAGGAGCAGCTGGATTTGCTCGGTGGCGTGGCCGCTTTCGAAGCACGCGACCAGCGGTGTGTGGCAGAATTGAAAACGAAATAAACGGTTGTTGAAGCGTAATCAATGAGGCCGTCTGAAAGCAATGCTTTTCAGACGGCCTTATTCATGAATTCAAATCATTCATAACATCAGGCATAAGTCATCCATGCATACCAAAGCAGCGCAACCACCGCCGCCGCCAAAAACACCCACGCGCTGATTTGCACCACTTCATGCAGCGCCCGTTTTTGTTTGCGGTTAAACAGGCGGTGGATGATGAGGGCAATCAGCGCGATAAAAAAGAAAATACGCAATATGCGGCCAATCATGCCGGTATCCTCGCCGTATTCCGATTGGGGCGACACAACGCATCTGCCGCCGCATCCGCGTGGTGGATTTCCCGATAGAGAAGGGTGGCGCGGTAAAATATTGTCACGGTGATTAACGCTTTCTTCGAGGCCGTCTGAAAAGATTGAGCCGTCAACTGCATGCACAAACCGGCTTCAAGCCGTTATAATAGCGCTTTTCCGCACACATTGCCCGCCAGAAATGACCACCGACATCCAACAAAATCTCGTCGTTCCGCAAAAAATCCCGTTTGATGCACCGTTTACGCTGCAAAACGGCCAAATCCTGCCGCGTTTCGATTTGATGGTGGAAACCTACGGCAAGCTCAATGCCGACAAAAGCAACGCCATTCTGATTTGTCATGCGCTTTCCGGCAATCACCACGTAGCGGGGCGGTATCAGCCTGACGACAAATATCCCGGCTGGTGGGACAGCATGGTCGGCGCAGGCAAACCGATTGATACCGAGCGATTTTTCGTGGTCGGTCTGAATAACTTGGGCGGCTGTCACGGCAGCACCGGCCCCTTGTCGCCCAATCCCGACAGCGATCACGACTACGGCGCCGATTTTCCGATGGTGACGGTGAAAGACTGGGTACGCTCGCAAGCCATGCTGGCCGACTATTTCGGCATTACCCAATGGGCGGCCATCATCGGCGGCAGTCTCGGCGGCATGCAGGCGCTGCAATGGTCGATTGATTTTCCCGAACGTGTGCGCCATGCTTTGGTAATCGCATCTGCGCCCAAGCTTTCCACTCAAAATATCGCCTTCAACGATGTGGCGCGCCAAGCGATTCTGACTGACCCCGATTTTTACGGCGGCCATTATGCCCGTTTTAACAAATTGCCCAAACGCGGTCTGCGCATCGCCCGCATGATGGGGCATATTACTTATCTGGCTGAAGAGGGATTGGGCAGAAAATTCGGCCGCGAGCTGCGCAACGACGGCTACCGCTATGATTACGATATTGAATTTGAAGTCGAATCCTATCTGCGCCATCAGGGCGACAAATTTGCCGACCGTTTTGATGCCAACACTTATCTGTTGATGACCAAAGCGCTGGATTATTTCGATCCGGCAGCCGATTACGGCCACAACCTTCAGACGGCCTTGAGCCATACGCAAGCCAAATTCTTTGTGGCCAGCTTCAGCAGCGATTGGCGCTTTGCCCCCGAGCGTTCGCACGAATTGGTCAAAGCGCTGGTGGCGGCGCAAAAGCCGGTGCAATATATCGAGGTGGAATCCAACCACGGCCACGATGCCTTCCTGATGGAAGACGAGCCTTACATCCGCGCCGTGCGTGCCTATATGGACAATGTTTATAAGGAGCTGCAAGCATGATGTTGCGCGATGATTTACAGTTGATTTACGACTGGATTCCCGGCGGCAGCCGCGTGTTGGACTTGGGCTGCGGCAACGGCGAGCTGCTGTCGGCTTTGGTGACGCACAAACAATGCAGCGGCTACGGTGTGGAAATCGACACCGAAGGCGTGATTGCCGCCATCGGACGCGGCATCAACGTTATCCAGGCCGACCTCGAACAAGGCCTGCAGGGGTTTGACGACAACAGCTTCGACATTATCGTGTTGAGCCAAACCATCCAGGCCATGCAAAACACCGAAACCATCCTGCGCGACCTTACCCGCGTGGCCGCGCAAGCCATTGTGTCATTTCCTAATTTCGGCTATTGGAGCAACCGCCTGCAAATCGCCCTGGCCGGCCATATGCCCGTATCCGAGCGCATGCCTTACCAATGGTATAACACGCCGAACATCCATTGGTGTACGCTGAAAGACTTCGACCGTTTGTGCGCCAAAAACCATATCCGCGTGCTGGAACGCACCGTGATGACCGGCGGCAAACGCATCAGCATCATGCCGAATTTGTTGGGCAGCCTGGCTTTTTACCGCGTGGGTTAACTCGAAAACCATTAAAGGCCGTCTGAAACAGAAAATACGTTCAGACGGCCTTTGGTCTTGATGGCTGCTTGAAACCGACATGTCGCGAGCCGATAAACGGAATGGATGGCGAAGCCTGTCAAAGCCCAGTTCAAGCCTATATCGGCAAACAGGTTTATTGATTAAAAACATCTGTTTGCAAAAGTTAGCGTTTGCAAAAAATAAGCGCCGTCATCTCACGGCCGCTTATTTTGGAGTAAGCTTCGAGCATGAATACTAAAATCATCATCAGCGGCCATAGCGCCGGATTGGGCAGGGCGCTGGCCACATATTATCTGGATAAAGATTGTGCCGTATTGGGCTTGGCACGCAGTGAAACCGAATTGAGGCCGTCTGAAAAACTGCAGCAATATGCGCTTGATTTGAGTGATACGCAGGCTTTGCACATTTTGCTTTCAGACGGCCTGATGCAGCGCTTTGTCGGTGATGCGGATGAAATCGTGTTGATAAACAATGCCGCAACCGTTGCGCCAAATGCGGTGGCAGGCAAACAGGATGTGGCGGCAATCGGGCGGGCGGTGGCATTGAATATCACCGCACCGTTGATATTGAGCAATGAATTGATAGCCTGCAAACCTGCGATGGCAAACCTGAAAATTGTGCACATCAGCAGCGGAGCCGGGCGCAAGGCCTATCCGGGTTGGAGCGTTTACGGTGCGACCAAGGCAGCGTTAGACCATCATGCGCAATGCGTGGCAGCGGAAAAACACAAACGTGTGCAAATTGCCAGTATCGCGCCGGGCGTAGTCGATACCGAGATGCAGACGCAAATCCGTGCCGCCGATGAAACAGCGTTTCCGCTGCGGCAGCGTTTTGTGGATTTAAAACAGCAGGGCGATTTGAGCAGCCCGGCGGATACCGCGGCGATGATTGCCGCCATGATTGCAGACGCATCGTTTGGTGAAACGGTATTGCGTGATGTGCGCGATTGAATTTATGAAACGGTGCGGCATGCCAGCCGTGCAGCATATTGAAATAACACGCTTCATATATTTTTGAAGCCGTCTGAAACGAATCAGGTAACCAAGTAATGAGCAACGATTTTCAAGACACATTAAAAGCATTGGGCAAACAGGCCAAACAAGCCGCGCAGGTGCGTGCCGAAGCAGAAGCACAAGCACGCAAACAGGCGGCGGCAGAAGTGGATTTTGCTAAAGAAATGAGCGGTGTGGTGCCGCTGAAAAACACCAACCGCTACACGCCGCCACGCGATACCGCCCCCATCCGACCGCGTCGCAAAGATGAAGCCTTGCTTGAGGCCGAAAACTATTTTTATGTCGGTGATGGCGGTTGGAACGAAGCGCCGCCCAGTTTCAGCAAAAACGGTCAAGGCCAAAACGACATCCGCCGTTTGCAGAGCGGTCATTGGCCGGTGGTGGCCGATGTGGATTTACACGGCTATACGCAGGAGCAGGCGCAGCAAGTACTCAATGAATTTGTCGAATTCGTGGCTCAGCGCGGCGTGTGCGGCGAAATCGTACACGGCAGCGGCCTCGGCTCTTCGGGCTATAAACCGGTGTTGAAAAACACCGTGCGCCGTTGGCTGATGGCGCATCCCGATGTGTTGGCTTATGCCGAGCCGCACAAAGGCAATGACGGTGCGGTTAGAATTTTGATTAAACGCAATCGTTTGTGATTTCGTATTCTTTTTACGCTTTTTAACGGTTTTGCAGCCGTCTGAACCGCCATCAGTTCTCAGGTTCGTTTATGTTGCTTTTTATTCATAAACGAAACATATTTTACTGAATTTTGTGTCTTGTTGTTCGTTAGAGAATCAAAGTGCGAAATGCTGCCGCCAAACAGGCCTTGATTTCACATTTCCGACACCTTTTTCACGTTTGCCAGAAAAAGGGGTTACTGATAGGATTTCAAAGTGAAATTGCATATAAAGGGGTGATTGCAGCCTGTTGGAATATGGTCTGATTTAACCGTTTGAATTATATGCGTTTAGCTGGAAAGAATGCTTGGCTTGCCCTGAGATAGGTTCGTTTGTGTGCAATCAAGTTTCGAAAACGAAAGAGAGTAGGGTTTGTTTTAACCCTGTTTCATAACACTCAACTGAAGGGATAATTATGTCCACCCAAATTAATGATGTTGATCCGATTGAAACCCAGGAGTGGTTGGATGCGTTAAGCTCGGTTTTGGAAACCGAAGGCACCGAACGCGCCCATTTTCTGCTGGAAAATCTGGTGAAATACACCCGCCGCCGCGGCGTTTACCTGCCGTTTGACGCGACCACTGCTTATCTGAACACCATTCCGGTGGGCAAAGAGCAGAAATCTCCGGGCAACCAAGAATTGGAACACCGCATCCGCTCCATCATCCGCTGGAATGCCGCCGCCATGGTATTGCGCGCCGGTAAAAAAGATTTGGAATTGGGTGGCCATATCGCTTC
>CAYVIS010000144.1:0-5607 GCA_964451565.1 uncultured Neisseria sp. | reverse complement strand
TGTTTTCCAGCAGCGCATCTTCGGTTTGCGCAGCGCTGGGGTCGTATTGCGGCGGTTTCAGCAAGGCCACGGTCGGCAGATGGTTTTCGTCCACAGCCGCAACAGGTGCGTTTTCAGACGGCCTGAACGCAGGTGCGGCAACGGCAGGCTCAAGCTGGACTTGGGGCGCAACCGTTTCATCCGACGCCAGCCAAGGCGCAGCTTCAACTGCCGGGTTTTGCGCCGCATCAGCATCAAGCGGAGCCGATTCGCTGATGAGGCGGTCGGTAATCGACCAGCGCGGCGCATCGGTGATGTGGGCATTGACCTGCGGCGGCATGTCTGCCCTCACGGCAGCGGGTTCAAGTTCGATATCGTGGTAATAATCGTTAAACGCAGGCGGCTCGGGAATGTCGATAACCGTCGCATCCACTTCCGGCACCGGCGGCGGCTCGACAATCATAGCATCAGGCGCAGGCATCCCTGCGGCCACGGCAGCGGTGTAAGGTGTAAAGCGGGTGGAAATCGGCGCGGCTTTGGGCGTTTGCAATTTGATGGAATGGCTTTGTTCTACACGCGCGGCTTCGGGAATCACGCTTTCGCACATGGCGGTATTGACGCGGCGGATGCGCTGACGGTTGACCGGCGAATCGGTTTTGGCCAAATTGGCAAACACTTCGCCTTCGGGAATCACGTTTGGTTGCGCGCTCTGCACCGGTGCCTGTGCGGACACCTGACGGCGGCGCGCCATGCGCTGGCGCAGCAGGTTGGCGCGGATGTCTTCCACGTCGATGGTTTCAGGGTGGCCGAGCGCCTGCTCGACCGATTGGTTGATTTCGGTGCGCGGCGTGTCGTGGGTGAGCTTCTGCACTTCCGAAAGCACGCGCTCGCGGGTGCGCATTACGGCAGGGTCGTTTAAGGTGATGGTTTTCGGCTCTACCAGCGGCTTGGGCGGCGCTTCGGCTTCCAGCGCGGGTTTGAACTGCCAATTGCTGATTTCCACCACTTCCATATCCGGCGTGGGTTTGGACGCGGTTTGTTGAGGCTGTTGCGGTTGCGCGACAATGCTTTCTTTTTCGGCCAGATCGGCCAGCGGCACTTCGCTCAGGCTGCGGGTGGCTTCTTCCAGCGTAATCACCGGCAAAGTGCTGTCAACCACTTTGGCGGTTTGGTATTCGCTCTCTTCATAAGCAAGGTAGGCGGCAGGCGCAATGGCGCGACCGCGCGGCAGCGGCGGCGCGGTGTCTTTTCTCGTTTCAGACGGCACCACTACACCAAACATCGGAATATCGTGGGCAGCGGCTGCTTGCCCCGCTTTATCCGCTGCCGCTTCTTCGGCCTGCGTTTCGGTTTCGGCAATGGCCAGCGGCTCGGGTTTGAGCGCGCGAATCAGTGCATCGTCGACTTCGGCGATGTCGTCGACTTTCGGCGCAGCGGCGAAAATCGGCAATTCTTCCAAACCGTCATCGGCCTGCCGGTCGGTTTGGCGGCCGGAAGTGGCATCGAGTTTGCGGCTGTGTTTGGGCGACAGCGCACGCAGCTTGGCCACGGTTTTATCGTACACCGCTTTGGCTTCTTCGGCCGCTTTGTGGCTTTGGCGCACGTTTTGCAGGTTGGGATCGACGCCGTGCAAAACCTTGGGCTGCTTCACGCCGTCGGCTGCGGGCGCGGCACCGGCTTCGTGGCGGCTGAGGTAGGTAAGCTCGCGCAGCCACTCCTGCTCCTGCTGGCGACGCCACCACAATGCCCCGGCGATTGCCGCCAATAGAATAATCATTAACAACGTCCACAACATAAATACAGCAGCCCCGGTTAGTTGGTTTCGGCAAAGTGGTTATTTTAGCGTGTTTTTCGCCTAAACTGAACCGCTTTCATGCGCATAGCCGCATTCTTTTGCCTTGAAGCAGCCGCGCTCCCCTGCCCCCGCTTTATCGTGGATTAAATTTGAACCCATACAGCGTTGGCCCGCCTTGTCTTGATTCAAATTTAATCCACGATAATTCGGCGTATAATGGGGCGCTCAGGCCGTCTGAAAATCCCGCGCGGCACATATCGACAGGTTTCGCATGAATTTCTTATCTGCATGGTTTCATCCGTCGCTGTTACTGGCGGCGTATGCTGCGTTGGCCGTTTTGCTGCTGGCAACGGCCAAACCCGCAGCGGCAGCTTTCCGTCTGCGCCCGACTGCCGCTGCCGTGTCTGTGCTGATTTTGGCAACCTTGTGGGGGCTGCATGTCGAGCTCGGCGACGGCCAGCTGACCGGCATGAATTACCACCTGCTCGGCGTCAGCCTGATAACCTTGATGCTGGGCGCGCCCGCTGCTTTGTGGTTGGGCGTGCTGATGCTGCTGCCCTACACGCTGCTGTTGCACGGTATGGAAAATGGGGCGGTTGTGGGGTTGAATGCGCTGTTTCTGCTGCTGCCGCCCATTGCGGCCAACGTGGCGTTGTGGCGGCTCAGCCTCAAGCTGCCTGCGCATCTGTTTATCTATATTTTCGTCAACGGCTTTATCACGGCAGCGCTGGGCATGCTACTTACCGGCCTGCTGCTGGTGTGGCTGCTGCTGGCAGCGGGCGTTTATCCGGCACCAATCTTATGGGAATCGGCTTTTCCGGTGTTTTTACTGCTGGCCTGGGGCGAAGCTTTCCTCACCGGCCTGCTGACCGCCGTGTTTGTGGCCTTAAAGCCGCAATTGCTGGCGACATTTGACGACGCCCGTTATCTGCAGGTGCAAAACCAAATCTGGAAACCTTGAATCAAATAAGGCCGTCTGAAAGCGTTTGCAAACACAGCTTTCAGACGGCCTTGGGAGCAATGATTAATGTTGGGCAATATTTTGGCGATTGCAACGGGCGCTGCTTTCGGCGCCGTTATCCGCTGGGCGTTGGGCATTTGGCTGGCTTCGTATTCGACATGGGTGGCGCTGGGTACGCTGGCGGCCAACTGGGCGGGCGCCTACATCATCGGCATTTGCGCGGCCTTGGTGCAACATACCGACATGCTGCCGCCGCATTGGCGTTTGCTGATTATCACCGGTTTTCTCGGCAGCCTGACCACTTTTTCCGGCTTTTCGCTCGAAGTGGTCGGCATGTTGCAGGCGCAGCGTTGGGCAGCGGCGGCTGGCACGGCTTCGCTGCACTTATTCGGTTCGCTGCTGCTGACGGCGCTGGGGATAATCACGGTATCGGCGCTGCGAGGGTAACTTAACGCAAATCCATAACAAGGCCGTCTGATAACGATGCAGGCGCTGCGCGGGTGACGTGACATAAAAGACCGAAGTCTTCACAAAATTGCGGTTGGAAACACAGTAGCAACAGGGAATGGAAAATGACGGCTTCGACAGGCTCAGCCACCTGGCATGCGTCATTGCCGGGCTCCGACCCGGCAATCCAGATAGTCTGGTTGCGGCAAACCACTAATATTTCAGACGGCCTAAAACTGGATTGCCGGGTCGGAGCCCGGCAATGACGTAGTGTGAATTGTTTGGCTGATGATAGATGCTTAAGGCCGTCTGAATATAGTGGATTAGAATTAAATCTACACATTAATGTATCGTGAAAATCAAACCAGATGGCTGAGCCTGTCGAAGCCATTTATTTGCCCACTCCCGGCCCCAGCAAACCCAAGCTTCACTCAATCCCAATATCCAAACACACAATTTCGCCGCAAAGCTTTTTGCCTTCTTCCAACAGATGCGCGGGCTTATAGGCGGCGAAGGTATAGGTGAGGTCGGCTCGGAAAGCGTCGGCATCTGTTTCTGCCGTGTCGCCGTTGAGGCCGGTGGGAATATCAAGCGCCACTTTCAATCCCGCTGCCTGATTGAGCAGGCGGCAGCATTGGGCGACTGCAACCGGCAAACGCCCGTTGAAGCCGGTGCCGAACACGCCTTCGATGATGACATCGTAATCTTGCGCCAAAACTTCGGGTAAAGCGTCGGCGCTGATGAAATGGATGCCGTCGAGCGCGAGCAGGCGTTTGCGGTTGAGCTCGGCAAGATCGGAAAGCTCGGTGCCGAGCAGAAACATGATATCCGCCGTCCAGCCCTGCTGCTGCAACACCCGCGCCATCACCAGCCCGTCGCCGCCGTTATTGCCTTTGCCGCACACCACCAACACCCTGCCCGCCTGCGGCTGCCGCTGCAGCAAATCGGCGGCGGCGGCCTGGCCGGCATTTTCCATCAACTGCTCGAAGCTGGTGCCTGCATCGACGGCCATTTGCTCGTGTTCACGCATTTGGGCGGCGGTATAGACTTTCATCATCTGCTCCTCAAAAATGTTTCAGACGGCCTTTTCATAATTGAGGCCGTCTGAAATCATGTTTTGCTTTCTGCCTGGCTGCGCTCGATTTCCACGCCGACTTCGCGCACGTTGGCCAAAATGCCGGGCTTCACCACACGCACGCGCACCCATAAAGCATCGAAATCTTCCAGCAGCAATTCGGCAATGTGTTCGGCCAGCGCTTCCAAAAGCAAAAAGCTCTGCTCTTTCAGGCTCCTGCGCACGGCTTCGCACACGTCGCCGTAATGGATGGTGTCGTCGATATGGTCGGATACGGCAGACTTCTCAGCCACGCCGATATCCAAATCAATCAGCAGGGTTTGCTGCTGCTCGCGCTCCCAGTCATACACGCCGATTAAGGTATCGGCCTTCAGGCCGTGTAAAAAGATTTTATCCATTTTTTGCTGTTTCACGTTAAAATCACCGCTTCATTCTAAAACAAAAGCCCTTGTTATGCTGTTAAATTTATTGGTCATCGCCGCTGCTTATTTAATCGGTTCGCTCTCGTTTGCTGTGATTGTGTCGAAATTTTACGGCATGGACGACCCGCGCACTTATGGTTCGGGCAACCCCGGCGCGACCAATGTTTTGCGCAGCGGCAGGAAAAAGGCCGCCGCGCTCACGCTTTTGGGTGATGCGCTCAAGGGTTTGGCTGCCGTGTTGCTCGCGCGCGCGCTGCAAGAGCCGCTGGGCTTGGGCGACGGCGTGATTGCCGCTGTGGCGGTGGCGGCGCTGGTAGGGCATATGTGGCCGGTGTTTTTCGGCTTTAAAGGCGGCAAAGGCGTGGCCACGGCTTTGGGCGTCTTGCTGGCCTTGTCGTGGCCGGTTGCGCTGGTGTGCGCGCTGGTTTGGCTGGTGATGGCGTTTGGTTTCAAAGTGTCTTCACTGGCCGCGCTGGCTGCCACTGCCATCAGCCCGATTGCCGCTTATTTCCTGATGCCGCACGGCTCTTGGGTGGTGGCGACACTCATCATCGCGCTGTTGGTGCTCTTCCGCCACAAAAGCAATATCCAAAACCTGCTCGGCGGCAAGGAAGGCAAAATCGGCGACAAAGCCGAAAAAAGTTGAGCAAAGAGCAGCTTCGGCTGCTTTTTTATGCAAATCAATCAACGGGAGCATTTCGATGTTGCGCACATTTGTTTCAGACGGCCTGAAAAAATGCCTGGCCGCTTCAACCGCTTTGGCCATGTCGGCCTGCACATTGGTGCAGTTCCAACCCGTCGAAACCATCAGCCGCATCGACCCGGAGCGCGGCTACCGCCTGCAGCAGGCCGTCGAGCAGAAACCGCAGGCGCAAAACGAAGACGATATGTTTGTGGTGCTGATGATTTCCGGCGGCGGCACCCGCGC